>CAYPYX010000025.1:0-19631 GCA_964415065.1 uncultured Rhizobium sp. | reverse complement strand
TTTTGAATTTCATTCATGGTATACGACACCGATTGTACATCCAATGCATAAATTGGAATAACTATAGTCTTACTTCCCCCAGAACCAAAATTACAACTCGAAACACGATTTCGATTCATTTTAACATCTGAACCGTAATTAGCATAAATTCCATAGGCATTTCCACCCACCCCATTAACATTGCGAATGGTATTGCTATTCATATCTGTGACTTCTCCAAATTCCGAGAAAATTCCATGAAATAAGCTAGAGTACACCAAATCATGCATAGAGTTTCCAGACAACGATACAATCCATTTGTTTGCAGCGTCTCCAACCACGTTTACGGCATGAACACCATAAAGTTCACTAATCAAATTAGATGTGGAACTTGTAGTTGCTCCCTTGTATGGTAAGTAATAAAATTCATTATTATCTACTCTGATGGTACGATTTAATGTGTATGCTTCTCCTAAATAAATAGCTTTTACTATGGAATCAACACCGTCTGAACTACTTGCGTCTGATCGCGATATTTTATTTCCTATGGCTTGTTCTCCGTTTACATATCGCATGTATATACCCGAACTGTAAAAATTGGTAATTCTATTATTAAGGAAAGAATTGTTCGTGGCACTTTTTGAATATCCACTTGCATTTTGTTGATCCAAAATACCATAATTCGGACCTGGAGAACCTCCTGTACTTTGCATGATACAGTTGCTAATTGTATTGGCTATACCATTTGAAAATGCATTGGGTGCCTTAGCAATTGCAGAATCAATATGCGCAAAAACAACATACCCACCCTCTTGAGTCGCAATCGTTTTAAGTTTACTAAAGTTAAAAATACAACTATCAATTGTATTACTGTCTGCTTGATTACTAAATCGAACACCCATTAAACTTGATGCTGAATATTGATTTTCAAACGTTAAATTCTTAAAAACCACATGATCCACACCGTTTAGAAAAATCATTTCTCGTTTTAAATTACCCACTAATTTTTTCCCTTTACCATTGATAATTAAACGTGATTTAGCGTTGGTAGGATTGCTGGAAGGTTTTAAAATAGCCGTAGTTTGAGACAGAGTGATATCTGAATTAAAATTCAGTATCACATCTCCATTTACACCATTTTTATTGAAATCGGAAACGAAGGATTCAAAAGTTGAATAATCCGACCCTGTGGTTCCAATAGTGTAAACACCTTTAAGTTGGGCCCAAACTCGAATAGGATTGATTAAAAGTGCAACAATTAAAACAAATTTAAAAATGCGGGTTATAGACATAGAAACAAATTTAATCATTTCAAAGTCTTTGTAATGTAAAGAATTATTCAGTAGTTAATCAATGTCCAAATTATTGATTAAAAATCATAAACCCATAGATTACTTTATGATTTGTAATGTACCCAAACAATCTGATTGCATCATCAATATATACATACCATTCGATAGTTCAGATACATCCAAATTCCCTTTATCTAAGGACTTTCTAGCAAGTAACTCACCGGTTAAGCTATAAATATCTATCTCTTGAAAGTCTTCAACTAATCTAGTCGGATGATAACTAGATACTCCTTCTACTCGAACAAAGTGACTTGCTGGGTTAGGATATAAATTATATTTATTCGACTTAATATTAATGAAACTATGTGTAAATTTAAATTGCTGCTGAGCGGAGGAAACACGATCAGAAATGTAAGGTTTTACACCATAAGTTGCATGATTTCCCAATCCTTCATTAATCGATTTCTTCCAATCTTCATAGGTAAATCCATAATCACTGCTCCAGGTTCCAGAGAAATGCTTATCCTCTTTAATCCAGGGATCCAATCGTTTTGCCAACGAATCAATCACAGGAAACATATGTTCTTCATTAAAAAAATCATTAACTGCACCGAACACAAAACCTTCAAACATCTTCTGAAACTCAACATGCTCCAACAATGCGTAAGTCAAAACGGCTGAACTTTTTCCTTTATCGCCCCAGTTGTGAATATCTCGTTTGTTTATATTAGAAAATCCCCATTGAACACCAAAGGTATTATCCATATCGTAGGGAACATAATTAAACTGTTGATCTTTTGTTCGGTCATACAAGTAATAATTATTCTTATTTGCAAAATAATTATCCCAATGTCCAATGAGTATTTCCGCCGCCAAAGCCTTTAAGTAGGCTTGAGTATTTAGCCATGTACCAACTGAGTCTTTAAATTTATCAGCAGGCAATTTTTCGATCATGGAAATAAGCTTTACGAGTCTACTGTAATCATCTTGAGTTTCATTGGTTTTCAAATCGTAGGCTCTTTCGTTTTCGGGGGAGGGATTGATCAAGTCTTTATACGATTGTTGATTTTCACTTATATATCCTAAGTCAGCAGGCCATGTACATTTGTACAAATTACCTGACTTCTCATCAAAACGAGAACTTAAAAATGTTTTATCTATAAACTCTACAATACCTCTAACACCAAAATATTCTCCATTCACATACAAACGAATATGATTTACTCGGGCATGGGGAACTCCCATTTTTCTCATGGTGTAAGCACTCAAATATTCTCTCATCATTGAAGGATCATTATGGTTTCCATGAATATTAAGTGTTTTTAATCCTTGAAATGTTTGAGAACTTACCCTTTTATCTGTATCAATTCGAAACGATTTACGCTTAGATGTTCTGGATGTATTACCCTTTAAGCGGATATCACAGTTCCTTAACGTATCTTTTTCATCATAAATTAGCATAACTAAATATCTCTGGTTGGTCCAAAGATTTTCAGTTTTCACCATTTCTTCATAATCCGAAGGATTCATCCATAGTTCTAATTTGTGAAGCTTATCATCGAACAAAGTTCCATTGTTTGGAAATACCGCGTTTTGTGAAATTAGGGTTCCCCAATTCAAAATGTATAAAAGAATGAAGGATCCTAAACGGATGATAATTTGAGTTTTATGGTTCATTTTAATGTAAATTACAATTATCGTTTGTAGTCTAATGTTATCAAATAGCTTCCCATTTGACTCAATCCGACTCTGAGGCATCAATAGCTTTCGTTGTATCGTTTTCGTGGCTAGGACTTTCGAAAATTTCTAAGTCAAATAAATGTATTGAAGCAAATACGTGATCAAAGATATCGGATTGCACTGTTTCATAATCCGACCAAACTTTGTCTTTCGAGAAACAATAAATCTCAACAGGAACGCCTTTGTCTGTAGGAGATAATTGTCTAACAATCAATGATAAATTTTTATTGATTTCTGGATTTTGAAGCAAATAGTTTTTCAAATAAACCCGAAATAACCCTAAATTGGTAAATTCCTTACGAACACCTTTGCCGGTGCGTTCTATTTCTGCATTATACGCATCCAGTTCGATTTGTTTGGTTTCGATATATTCAGTAAGTAAAGGATTTTTCTTAAAACGGGCCAACATCTGAGGAGAGCAAAAACGAACACTACTTTGTTTCACATTTATGGCTCGTTTTATTCTTCGACCATCGGATTCTTCCATTCCTCTCCAATTTTTGAAAGCATCTGTTGTAAATGCAGTTGTTGGAATCGTTGTAAACGTGTGATCCCAATTTTGTATACGAACCGTAGATAAATTGATATCAATTACCTTACCATCCGCACCATATTTTGAAAATTCTACCCAATCGCCATTTCGTAACATATCCTGCGAAGAAATTTTAATTGAAGCCGAAAGTCCCAACAAAACATCTTTAAAAATCAACAACAACGCAGCACTCATTGCGCCCACCGCTGTCAATAATGACAACAATGACTTCTCCGTTATAACGGAAACCGCAAACAGTAAGGATAAAATACTTACAATCATACCGCCCAATTGAACAAAGGATGCAATAGGTTTATCCTTCAATGAGTCCATCTCCAACATGATGACTTTCAATACCTTAAGCACACTTTGAACAAACTGATGAATAACGAAAATGATGGCTAATGCCAATACTATTTCTAACGGATGTATGATACTTTCAAATCCGTATAACACCACTTTCAAACTGCTTTGAGCAAACCACAGAGGTATGATATGACCTAAGAACTTAAACGTTTTCTTATCAACCAGTTCATTTAAAAATGGATGATTAATTTTTTGAGAATACCTCTTTATTAGTGATAGAATAATCTTTCGAGCAATCCAATCCATCAATAGAACCACCACCAACAGGGTTCCAATTAAAATGGACATTTTGACAAACATGGCCGATTCTTTGGATACTCCTGCGTTCAACACCTGCTGGTAGGCCCAATTTGCAAATCTTGCTTCAAACGTAAAATTCTGTATAATCAACATAATGCACTAAAAATAATTAAGTCCCTAAATTTCAAAGTTACAATTCCACCTTCAAAATACCATCGTCAGTCGAATTGGATTCGTTAATGGGATTATTATTTACGAGGAAATCGTAAATTTGAAGAATGACCGTTAAAATCCCCAAATGGTTTTTATTATGTATTCTGTCATTTTTCCTGAGCACTGGTGCTAAATGGTCAAATGATTTATTTGAATTTGCAAAAAACTTAGAAATTTTTTCATCCGTTTATAAAGAGGTAGGCGAACACTATGTTGACGATATTCCTCCTGGCGAGTTAATCAAAACAGCCATTTCTTCAATGCTCAAATCACTGGACCCCTACACCGTTTTTTTTTCTGAATATCAAGCAGAAGAAGCATTAATAGAACGACATGGTGAATATGGGGGTGTTGGCGCCAGAATTCAATTTCGAAATCAACAGCCCATTGTTACGGAAATCATTAAAGGTTATGGATTTCATAAAGCCGGAATTCTTCTAGGTGATCAGATTTTAAAAATTGATAACACCAAAGTTTCAGAATTTGGCCATGAAGATCTGATGCCACTTTTTCGTGGTGCACCCAATACTCAATTTAAAATTCAACTGGTTAGAGGAAATGATACATTGATTAAAACAGTTTCACGAAGTAGCATAGAAACTAAAAGTGTTTCTTATGCTGGTATGATCGACGACAATACCGGATATATTAAATTAGATGAATTTGGCAATGATTGCTCTCGTGAAATCGAAACTGAGTTAAAAAAATTACAACAAAATCCAAAATTTAATGGTTTAGTTTTAGATCTAAGAAACAATGGAGGTGGCTTGCTCAATGAAGCAGTAAATATTGTCGGACTTTTTGTAGAGCCCAATACAACCGTTGTAAATCTAAAAGGCAAAGGCCATCAGGGTCCAAAAAATTGGAAAACAACTCAAAAACCAATCGCGCCTAATTTGCCTTTAATTGTTCTAATTAATAAAAGTTCTGCTTCTGCATCTGAAGTGGTTAGCGGTGCACTTCAAGACTTAGACCGTGCAGTAGTAATTGGTCAAAACAGTTTTGGGAAAGGTCTAGTTCAGAATTATCAAAACTTACCGTATCGAACCCAAATGAAAATTACTACCGCGAGATATTACACCCCTAGTGGAAGATGCATACAACGCCTCAATTACAATCAAAAAGACGCTACAGGAAAAGCAACATCTAAATCTGCTAGCGAAAAAACACCATTCAAAACTAAAAATGGAAGAATCGTATTTGATGGAGGCGGGATAGATCCGGACGTCGATTTACCTCTATTCAACGGTAAAGAATTATTAGAATGGTTAGAAAAAGAGTACATCATTTTTGATTGGGCGAACGAGTACACTAGAACAGATGCAGAAAATGGAAAAAACTTGGATGTTTCTATTCTAAAGAACACGAGCTACAATCAACAACTCATCTCTTCCTTCGAGAAATTTGCCATTCAAAAAGCACCAGATGTATTCACCAAAAACTGGAATTCTAAAATACAAACATTAAACAATGACACACTCTGGGTAAGACAATTTGGCTGGCTTACTCCCAATAAAACCATCATTTCTCAAGAAATTTCAAAATTCATAAAAGCCAATTCAGCAGATATTTTGTTCGAATTAAAGAAAGCAATTCTTATTCGGCTTTCTTCTGATGCCGTTTATAACCAAGAAACTATCAATCTGGATCCTGAAGTTAATTATGCAATTAAACTTATACGAAGTTCAGATTCTATTGAAAAAATATTAAAAAAACGTACCGAAAAATAAATGTTACTTACAGTTGTATTAATTCTTCTAATCGTTGGATCTTTAGGTGGTTTCTTAGCTGGATTGTTGGGTGTTGGTGGAGGTTTGATTTTTATTCCTGTTTTAACTGTTTTGTTGGGAAATCATAATTTAACCAACGAAGAAATCGTTCGTTTCACACTAGCAAATTCCATTGCTCTGGTATTTATTTCTGGTTTTTCAGGGATTATACGACAAATTAAACTCAAAACTTTTGACATCAAGCAAAGTCTAACCATTGGAATTCCTGGCGCCATTTCAGCCGCTGTAATGAGCTATGCAATTCAAAATGGTGATTGGTATTCCAAACAGAGATTTCAGATGGTGTTTTTATCATTCTTGATTATTTCTATTTCTAATATGCTGTTTATCAAAGACAAAGAAACTATTCCCAATGAAATCCACAAACCCTTGAATAAATCAATTATTTCTTCTTTGGTCGGAATTTTCGCTGGATCCGTCGTTTCGTTAAGTGGCCTTGGAGGAGGAATAATCATGGTGCCTTTGTTTCGGATGCTTTTAAAACTGCCTGTAAAAAAGGCCACGGCACTTTCTTTAAGTATCGTTCCTTTACTCTCCATACTTCCTCTTTCACAATATATTTCGAACATACAAGCCCCTTTCATTTTTCAACCAGATAGCTTTCAAGCCAATGCCTTTTTGAAAATTCAATTCTTCATACCGCAATGGTTGCAAAGCAACTATATAATCTGGCCCTATTTTCTACCTATGGCGATAGGTGCTTTTGTTTTTTCATCTTTTGGACAGAAAGTCGCTCCTAAAGTGCCTGTAATTTGGATACGCGTTATATTTGCACTTCTATCTGCAAGCATACTCATTAAAACCCTATATGAATTATTTTAAAATACATAAATCGTCCTTGATTTTATTTCTTGGGGGATGTTTATTCAGCAACACCCAAGCTAGTCAATACAGAAATATTCTCTCGGATAAATCAACTATTTCTATTTTTGGTACCAATGAAATTTCAAACACAGACAACCAAAATCCACCTAAAAAATCCAAAAAAGAAAAAAAGAAATTGGAAACTGTTTCTCGTTTAAAACAAGACATTAGTTTTCTAGCATCCGATGAGCTACAAGGCCGTCAAACAGGTTCTCCCGGAGAATTGGCGAGTGCAAAATACATCGCAAAAGAATTTGAAAAAAGTGGCTTAAAACTTCTCGGAAATGAGGGTTTTCAAGAATTTACCATGACTCAATTTCGTATGGCTTCTGAGGATTGTAAATTCTTTTTGGTTTCACCTGATGGAGCAACAGATCCCAGAGAATTCAAACTATTTGAAGAATTTTATCCCTTATCCCAAACATGCAATTACGATTCAGTAACAGCTCCTGTTATTGACGTGGGATATGGAATTGTAGCTGAACGATTAAACAAAAATGATTACGAGGGCTTAGATGTTAAAGGGAAAATAGCCTTAATTCGTCTTGGCTATTTTGCGCAAGAAGAAAATCCACACAGCGAATTGAGCGAATATGCCGATATGAATACGAAAGTAAAGGAAGCTATTTCAAGAGGGGCTGTTGGTGTTATTTTTGTTAGAACCAAAAAGACGGATGAAGATCCAAGTGGTAAATTAAATAGAACTACGAATCCATCTACTATACCAGTTTTCTATTTTAAAGCAAACGTGGGTATTCCTATTGGCTTAAATGCTAAAATGGTTAGTAAAGTTGTTTCTCCCCAAGCAATTGGACATAATGTTATTGCCTACAAAAATAATTTCAAAAAGAAAACTGTAATCATTTGTGCTCATCACGATCACATTGGCTTCAATGAATATGAAAACTCAAGATACACAGGACCACTAGCTGTGCATAATGGAGCCGATGATAATGCATCTGGGGTTGCCGCAATGTTAGAGTTATCCAGAAAGTTAAAAGGATGGAAATACCGTAAAAACAATTATTTATTCATTGCGTTTAGTGGTGAAGAATTGGGGTTATTAGGTTCAAAGTACTTTACACAAAATCCCTTAATTCCATTGAAGAAAATCAATTATGTAGTGAATATTGATATGCTTGGTAGAATTGATTCAACCAAAAAAACACTAACAATCAATGGAGTTGGTACTTCACCCGTTTGGAAAGACGTATTAACTCAAATAAAAACAGACACTTCACAATTGCTTTTTAATTCTACCGAAAGTGGAATGGGGCCTTCAGATCATGCGAGCTTCTACCTTGAAAACATCCCTGTATTGCATTTCTTTTCGGGCCAACACCGAGATTATCATACTCCAAATGATGATGAAAATAGAATCAATTACGATGGAATGTATTACTCTATTGATGTAATTCAACAAACCATCAAAGGAACCAAGCGTAAAAAACTCCCCTTTACTAAAACGAAAGATCCATCACCTGGTAAAACTCGATTTAAAGTTACTATGGGTGTTATGCCCGATTATTCCTTTTCCGGAAAAGGATTGCGCGTTGATGGTGTAACTGCGGATAGACCAGCTGCAAAAGCCGGTTTGTTAAGAAATGACATTGTTACAAAATTAGGTGAGTGGGAAATCAATGATATCAATGATTACATGTCTGCGTTAGGAAAATTCAATAAAGGCGATAAAACCAAAGTGGTTTTTCTTCGAGGAACAGAAACCATCTCCGCTGAAATTGAATTTTAGTAGAATATGCTTTTAACTTTCATTATAAAATCAATCTAAAGCCCATTTACCAACTCAAGCAGAGATTTATCTCCCTTATCCAATTGCCTAACTATCTAATAATTAATAACCATTCCTTTTCAAAAACCCAATGAAAATCATTGACCATATAAAAGAATCAAACGGAAAAACTTTATTTTCCTTCGAAATCTTACCCCCCTTAAAAGGTTTGGGAATTCAAAGTATTTATAATGGTATTGATCCATTAATGGAGTTTAAACCCTCATTTATTGATGTAACCTACCATCGTGAAGACTATGTGTTGAAAAAACGCACAGACGGAACATTCGATCGTGTTTCAACCCGAAAAAGACCCGGAACAGTAGCAATATGCGCTGCAATACAAAACAAATATCATATTGATGCTGTACCTCATTTAATATGTGGTGGTTTTACAAAAGACGACACCGAAACTGCACTAATTGAATTAAATTTCTTAGGTATTGATAATGTCTTGGCACTTCGTGGCGACCCGCAAAAAGGTGAATTATATTTTGAACCGGAAATCGGAGGAAATAAAAACGCGTTGGATTTGATTCATCAAATAAAAAACATGAACTCGGGTGTGTATTTGGATGAAGAATTAACTCAGGGTGTTGAATCCAACTTTTGCATCGGAGCTGCTGCATACCCTGAAAAACATATGGACGCTCCTAACTTGTCTAGCGACCTCAAATACTTGAAACGAAAAGTAGAAGCAGGTGCAGATTTCTTAGTTACTCAGATGTTTTTCGATAACCAACATTATTTTAACTTTGTTCAAAAATGTAGAGAGAATGGAATAGACGTTCCTATTATACCTGGAATCAAACCTATTTCTTCTAAAAAACAATTGCTCGCATTACCTAAAATATTCAACATTGACTTGCCCGAAGATCTTGTAAATTTAATTGAGGAATGCAAATCCGACAAAGACGTTGCACAAATTGGAACAGAATGGGCTATTCAACAATGTAAAGAATTGATAGAAAAAGGCGCACCTGTATTGCACTTCTACACAATGGGTAAATCGGCTCAAACTAAAACCATTTGTGAAAATATTTTCTAATTACTTTTTACCGATTATCCAAAAATTATAAAAAACTCAATGAGCATGATCCAAGCCACCATCACCAAATCTACAGGCAGTTGGTACCTTGCATATACCAACGATGGAACTTGGATTCAGGCTAGAACCAGAGGTAAACTTCGATTAAAAGAAATAGATACTTCCAATCCCGTGGCAGTTGGTGATGAAGTAATCATTGAACCCGATCCCAATTATGAAAATACGGGAACGATTACCGAAATTCTTCCTAGAAACAATTGGATCATACGAAAAGCCAACAAATCTAGCTCTAAACGTCAAATTCTAGCTACAAATTTAGATGCTGCTGTGCTTGTTGCATCCATGGTAGCACCCCGAACTTCATTTGGATTTATAGATCGATTTTTACTTTGTTGCCAAGCATTTCATGTCCCTGCTATTTTATTCCTGAATAAAACGGATCTTTTGGGAAGTTATGTTGACCAATTCATCTCAGAATTTACCCAAAATTATCAGAACGCTGAAGTCCTTATACTAAATGGATCTGGTGTAAATCCTGAATCATTAGAATCCCTCAAACAATCCATTCAAGGTAAACGAATTTTACTTGCCGGTCACTCGGGAGCAGGAAAATCAACTTTACTAAATGCTTTGATTCCCGATACGAAAGCAAAAACTGGTGAAGTATCTTCATCCCACGAAAAAGGGAAACACACAACTACCTTTGCCGAAATGTTCAACGGTATTTCTAATACCCAAATTATTGACACGCCGGGAATTAGAGATTTTGGGGTTGTAGATATTCCTCAGGAAGAAATCCCGCACTATTTTCCTGAATTCAGGCTTGTAATGAAAAATTGCAGATTTTCTAACTGTACTCATACTCATGAACCTGATTGTGCTGTTCTTGATGCAGTTAAACATGAAAATATAACGGAACAACGTTACTACTCATATCTAAGTATTTTGAATAATGAAGATATCTACAAATAAGCTAATCGGGATACTTTCGATTTTGATATTTTCATTTTCGAGTTGCATTAAAACACCAGAATTTTCCCAAAATTCAAAACTAAAATTCTCGAAAGACACCGTCTATTTTGATACTATTTTCACTCGTAAACCAGGTTCAACATATCCCATTTCCGTAACTAAACTAGTCTCCATTAAAAATACAGAAAACAAATGGGTTAAAGCTACATTAAAACTTGGTGGTGGTAGAAATTCATTCTACAAATTCAATGTAGATGGTATTGCTGGTCCAGAAGTTAAAGATTTAGAAATTGGGCCTAAAGACAGCGCTTTTGTTTTTGTACAATGCGCCTTAGAAGCTAACAATCAAAGTAATCCAGCTCTCGTACTCGATTCCATTTTGGCCAATGTTGGCACTTCACAAACTAAGATTATTTTAGGTGCATATGGTTGGGATGCACACTATATTCATGACTCCATAATCCCGATTAACACCACTTGGTCTGATTTAAGCAAACCGTACGTAATCATTGGAAATATGTTCATTCCTCCTGATGTAAATTTAAAATGGAATGGAGGTATAAAAGTGTTTGCATCTGCCAGAACTTACATTTATAACTTGGGGCAGTTGACTATATCAGGTACCACAGATAATCGAGTTACCATTCAAGGAGATAAACCTGTTTTTAATAGCCAGTTTCTTCCTAATCAATGGGGCGGAATCTACGTTCCACCAGGAGGGAAAATAGTATCTGATTTTGCCGATATTACCAATGCGTCCATAGGAATCATAGCAAGAACTCCTGTTACTCAAGATGAAAAAGACGCACTCGATGAATTTGCAGCAGAACTTGGAGGGAGTATCGATTATTCTAAAAAGCCCGAAATAATACTAAATCAAACGCGAATTCAATATTGCGGTCAAGCTTGTTTACTTGGTCTGAATGCTAAAATTTCCGGCAATAATTGCTTGATAGCCGATGCCGGAAGTTATTCTTTCTTGGGATATTTTGGAGGAATCTACTCGTTCAATCACTGCACATTTGCAGATTACTCGTATTTCGGAAATAGAAATGACGGTCATTTCGGATTCACCAATACCCTTAGAGATGGAAACGGCATCTTACTCGCATCCAATGATTTAAGTTTTACTTTGAACAATAGTATTATTTGGGGATATAAAACGGAAGAAATCAGTTCAGATCAAGTAACGGCTAGCCAATTTATAATTGATGCAAATTCAAATTTGCTCAAATCTAAAAATGATAAAACTGTTTTTAACAAGGCAACAAATTTGTTTAATTCCAATCCAAATTTCAAGGATGTAGATCGCGGGAATTACCAATTAGATAGCCTATCCTCAGCCTTTGAAAAAGCAAATCCTCTTTTTTCTTCTCCCATCGACATATTAGGAAAAGCCCGTAAAATAAAGCCAGATTTAGGTGCTTATGAACGTTTTGAGTAACACCCCAACTTTGGTTATTTCTTTCGGATTTTCATTATTTTCGTTTCCTTGCAAAAAATTCTTTCATTATTGCTCGGCAATCTTGTTCCAATACCCCACGTACAATTTCAGTCTGATTTAGGGTTTTGGGAGAACAATATACTTCATAGCCCGATTTGGGCTCAGAAGACCCAAAGACCAATCTTCCAAATCGTGCCCATTTGATAGCACCCGCACACATAACACATGGTTCAATCGTAACATATAGTGTGCATTCATCCAAGAATTTACTTCCCAAATACTGTGACGCACTCGTGATTGCCAGCATCTCGGCATGCGCAGTTACATCCATTAATTTTTCTGTTTGATTGTATCCTTTACCAATGATTTTATTCTGATGAATCACAATTGCTCCTATTGGCACTTCATCTTCATCGAAGGCTTGTTGAGCTAAAACCAATGCTCTGCCCATAAAATATTCATCATTAAATTCCATCATTGGTGCAAATAAAACTACTACCCCTGAAATAATATACTTTTCATTGCGAATTACTGCCATTTTTTAAGGAACTTTGTTATTGAAGTATGAGAATAGGAATTGTACTATATCCCACCTTTGGTGGAAGTGGTGTTTTAGCTACAGAATTAGGAAAAGCACTATCAAAAAAAGGCCACGAAGTACACTTCATTAGTTACAATCAACCTGCACGATTGGATTATTTTATGGAAAATGTATATTTCCATGAGGTAATTATCCCTCAATATCCATTATTTGAACATGCTCCGTATGAAACTGCACTTGTAGGTAAAATGGTTGAAATTGTTCGTTCTAATCAACTCGAAGTTATTCATGCTCACTATGCCATACCTCATGCTTCTGCTGCCTTATTAGCGAAACAAATTCTCAAAGAAGAAGGCATATATATTCCCGTAGTTACCACGCTTCACGGCACTGATATTACCTTAGTAGGACGAGAGGCTTCTTACGAACCTGTCGTTTGCTGGAGTATTAACCATTCCGATGCTGTTACTGCCGTTTCCGAAAGTTTAAAGGAAGATACACTTTCTCACTTTAATATCCAGCGTGAAATAAAAGTAGTTACAAACTTCATTGACTTTGAACGATTCAATAAAAAAGCGCGTGAACACTTTAAAAAAGCAATAGCTCCAAACGGAGAACATATCTTAGTTCATACTTCTAACTTTAGAAAAGTAAAACGCATTGGTGATATCATTCAGATTTTTGAAAAAATTCAGCAAGTAATTCCCGCTAAACTTTTACTTATCGGTGATGGACCTGAACGCAGTAATATTGAAAAGATCTGTCGCGAATTTAATGTTTGCGATAAGGTTACTTTCCTCGGAAAACAAGAAGCCATTGAAGAAATCCTAAGCGTTTGTGACCTATTCTTTTTACCATCTGAACGTGAAAGTTTTGGGTTAAGTGCTTTAGAGGCTATGGCCTGTGAAGTGCCTGTTATTTGCTCTAATGCGGGCGGACTTCCTGAAGTTGTACTTGATGGAGTAACGGGCTACTTATCTAATGTTGGAGACATTGAAAAAATGGCCCAAGATGCAATTCAACTATTAAGTGACCCCAACAAACTAATACAATTCCGTAAAAACGCATTGGAACATGCTAAACAGTTCGACTTAAACATCATACTTAATCAATACGAAGATATTTATTCTGAAGTCATAGAATCATCTAAAAATAAAGTGATTGAACCATAAATCTATTTAAATTCCTACCTGATTAAATATCAATATGGTGGAATTACTCCACTCTATCCCGTGATTGATTAAAACCAAAACAAAATTATATCTCTAACGAATGTAAGATATGATTTGAATCATGAATCGTTTTTACTACGATTGAATAAAATACTTGCGTATAAACTTTAAAGCTAGTCCAACTTGATTTTCAACTGTTTTTGGACTTACTTCTAAAATAGTTGCTATTTCTTTATGGCTTAGCTCATATACACGACTCATAATGAATATTTGTCGGCATTTCTCAGGTAATTCATCAATAATCTTATGAATTCTTTGTTCTACTTCTCGACCTTCAATTTCTCTCAATACATTCGGACTAAGATCCACAAAATCTACATATTCCGGTAGATCAGTGTAATTTAATTTGGCCTTTTTGATGTGATTCAAACTTCGATTTTTCACAGAAGTGAACAAATAACTTTTGACACCTGATTCTTCTATATCGCGCAAACTTCCTTGGTTCCAAAACGCGATAAAAACATCATGGATTACTTCTTCAGCATCGTCAATATTATTTAAAATACTATTCGCAAAAGCCAACAAACCAGGTCGGTATTTACGAAATATTTGCTCGAAGTTTAATGTTGAAGTCGTCAATGGAATATTTGAATTCTATTTAAGCAAAAATAAGGCCAAGATTCTAACTTTTAAAAAAACTAATTCAGTGTGTTATTTTAAATACGATACGGGTACAATTTAACAATAATCATTTTAAAAAACTCGTTGTAATTCAGTGTAAACAACGATTTTATACTAAAAAACTAAAATCACCTGGCAACCATTTATTGTTTCCGTTGCACTACTGCAAAATTAATTAGCTACATCACTTAAAAATTGCAAGTGCATTAGCTTCAATTCAGCCCAATCAAATTCTCCATCAAAATGATCTACTGCGGCATCGAGATCTTCTTCATCATTATTTTTAAAATAATCAATGATTTCATCCTGTAAATCCTCATCTATAATTGGATCTAAGAAGTATCGAATATTGAGTTTGGTACCCGAGTTTACAATTTGAGTCAACTCATCCAATAACTCTTCAAAACTTATTTTAAGCTGAGATGCTATTTCGGGCAATTCCACTTGCTTATCTATATTCAAAATAATATTCACCCTTTTTGCAGAACGTTCTGAATTACCTTTCAACACAACATCTAGTGGGCGTTCAATCTCATTATCTTTAACGTACTTTTCAATATAACTCAAAAACTTAGCACCATATTTAAGGGCTTTGTTTTTACCCACTCCATTGATATTTGCCAGTTCCTCTAATGTAACTGGATACTTGATGGCCATATCTTCTAGGCTTGGATCTTGAAAAATAACGTAGGGTGGCAATCCCAATTCATGTGCTACTTTACGTCTAAGATCTTTTAAATCGCTAAATAAAACTTCATCGCAAACCGATTCCAATCTGAAATTCTCGTAATCTTCATCTGAAATACTTTCAAATTCCACATCCACGGCCATCTCAATAGGTTTAGCATTTTTTAAGTACTCTTTTCCTGCTTCATTAACAGACAATAATCCGTATTTTTCGATATTCTTATTTAAAAAACCATGAACCAAAGCCAACCGAATAATGGACTTATAAAAAAGTTTATCCTGGTCTTTTCCTCGTCCAAAGGTTGGATACGATTCATGATGATAGTCTTTAATTTGAGCATCAGATTTATTTCCAATTATAAAATTGACAATATGATTAAGTGAAAATTCACCTTTCATTTCCAACATGCATTCTATAGCAATCTTTAACTCATTACTTACATCTCTTTTAGGTTTAGGATGAGCACAATTATCGCACATGGCTTCACATCTACTTTCTTCAAAAGATTCCCCAAAATAATGCAATAAAAATTTCCTTCTGCACTGAGAACTTTCTGCAAAAGCTGCTGTTTCTGCTATTAATAATCCACCGATTTCTTGTTCAGCAACCGGTTTGTCTTTCATGAATTTCTCTAACTTCTCAATATCGTTGGGATTGTAAAATAATAAACAATCACCCCTCAAACCATCTCTTCCCGCTCTACCTGTTTCTTGATAGTATCCCTCCAAGCTCTTTGGCACATCATAATGAATCACATAACGAACATCCGGTTTATCGATACCCATTCCAAAAGCAATAGTAGCAACTATTACATCACAATTCTCCATTAGAAAATCATCTTGATGTTGAGCTCGCAATTTCGCATCCAAACCCGCATGATATGGAAGTGCTTTAATTCCATTGCGCTGAAGCATCTCTGAAATTTCTTCAACTTTTTTTCGGGAAAGACAATAAATGATTCCAGAAGAATTATTGTGTTGCTTTATGAATGAAATAATTTCCTTGTGTACGATATCTTTTCTTCCTTTGGGACGAACAGAATAGTACAAATTCGAACGATTGAAGCTGCTCTTGAACAATTCTGCATCCAACATATTCAAATTCTTTTGAATATCATACTGAACCTTGGGAGTAGCAGTTGCAGTTAAAGCTAAAATAGGAATATCTCCTATTTCCTTTACCATTTGTTTGATTTTTCTGTATTCCGGACGAAAATCATGTCCCCATTCAGAAATACAATGGGCTTCATCTACAGCAACGAATGAAACCTTTATTTTACTTAAAAGTTCAATAGTTTCAGGTTTCTTGAGGGTTTCTGGAGCTATGTATAATAATTTCGTTTTTGCATCTAACAGATCGCTAACAACTTGATTAAACTCTCCTTTGCTTAAAGAACTATTTAAAAAGTGGGCTAAACCATTTTGCATTGAAAAACCGCGAAGATTATCTACTTGGTTTTTCATCAAGGCAATTAGTGGAGAAATCACTATGGCCGTGCCTTCCATCATCATTGCAGGTAGTTGAAAACACAATGATTTTCCCGCACCCGTAGGCATAATCACAAAACAATCATTACCCTCTAAGATGCTTTGAATAACAGGTTCTTGATTTCCTTTAAAGCCATCAAATCCAAAAAAATCTTTTAAAAACTCCTTGGGAGTTTTTGAAATTTGCGTTGCCGTAGCTTGCATACGTTTAATATCAGTTACCGTTAAAATAATTTAAATCAAATAATTGCACCAAGTCTTACCATACTCTACCTGTCCTTATTTGTGTTTAATTGATTATAGTAAATCTAACAAGTAAAGCACTTAAGTATTCAAGTAGTGTTCAATTGGGTATGTGAAATTACAACAAATTTTTCATTCTAAACAAACCTATTCCCTTAAAATTATTTTTTTGTTAAAATTTTAAACAGTTCAGCATAACACAGGACATATACAACTCCATACCATTGATATTAATATAGTTACAACTACAACCCATTCAATTGTATTTTTATTAGTAATTTTGTAAATCGAATTTAACCATCTAAAAATTCAATTTCAAAAACATGTTTCAACCCCTGCCACAGGAACAAATCATAAAATTAGGTCAAGAAGCCATTCAAAATGAACTTCATAGCCTGAATAATTTACCGTCATTTGTAGATGATCATTTCGCTAAAACGGTAAATGCTATTTTATCCAGCAATGGCCGTTTGGTAATTACTGGAATTGGAAAATCAGCTATCATTGCCCAAAAAATAGTAGCCACCCTCAACAGCACAGGCCAACCCTCCATTTTTATGCATGCTGCAGATGCTATTCATGGTGATTTAGGCATGATTCAGCAAAACGATGTAGTTCTAGCCATCTCAAAAAGTGGAAATACCCCAGAAATGGTAGCTCTGATTCCATTGATTCAACGATTTGGAAATACATTTATTGCTATGGTGGGAAATACAAACTCCCAATTAGCTACTGGTGCACATTTTATTTTAAATACCACAATTGATCGCGAAGCTTGTCCTAACAATTTAGCACCTACTACAAGTACCACTGCTCAATTATTAATGGGCGACGCACTTGCCATAGCTTTACTGAAAATTCGCAATTTTACCGGTCAAGATTTTTCTAAATATCACCCCGGTGGAGCCCTAGGTAAAAAACTTTATCTCACTTGCGGCCAAATAGCTTCCAAACATCCCAAACCACAAGTCAACCCCTCCACACACTGGAAAGATGTGATTATGGTTATTTCTGAAAATCGTTTAGGAGTAACGGTGGTAATTGATAACAATCAAGTGGTTGGAATAATTACTGACGGTGATATCCGTAGAATGTTGTCACAATTCGAACAGTTAGACCACATCACAGCTCAACAAATCATGTCGCCCAATCCATTAACTTTAGACTATAAGGATATGGCTACAGCAGCAGCTGAACTCATGCAAGAAAAGAAAATTTCACAGGTTATAATTTGCGAAAATTACCAATATTTTGGGATAGTTCACATACATGATTTGAACTCAGAAGGAATTCTTTAATTTTCTGTGATTATCTTTGAGCCATCCAGTTATGGAAAAGAACAAAAATCATTTCGTTGTAATTATGGCAGGCGGCATAGGCACGCGTTTTTGGCCAGTTAGCAAAAAAAATTTCCCAAAACAATTTATGGACATATTGGGAACCGGCCAGTCCTTAATTACTCAAACTTTCAATCGCTTCGCACATTGTGTGCCTTCTGAGAATATTTATATTGTTACTAATGAAGATTATATCGATTTGGTTCAAGAACATATTCCAACCATTTCAAAAGAGCAAATTTTAGCAGAACCTGTTGGCAAAAACACTGCACCCTGTGTAGCTTTGGCCTCTTATTACATTCAACAGAAAAATCCGGATGCCACCTGCATCGTTGCACCATCCGATCACTTAATTACAGACGAAGTTCAATTCATTCATACCGCACAAAAAGCATTGGAGTTTGCCTCTAATAATGATGCACTTGTAACGTTGGGAATAACACCTAGTAGACCAGATACCGGTTATGGATATATTCAGTTTCAACCTACAGCTTTGGAAAACGGTATTCATCCAGTTAAAACATTTACTGAAAAACCTACTGAGGAACTAGCCAAAACCTTCATTGAAAGCAAAGAATTTCTCTGGAATGCCGGAATCTTTGCTTGGAGTGTAAAAACCATTACGAATCGTTTTGAAACCAATTTGACTGAAATCCATTCTCTCTTCTGCGACATTGATTTTACCGGAAACTATAAAAATAGTGTTTCTGTTGCATACGGACAATCACCCAGCATTTCAATAGATTACGGAATCATGGAAAAAGAAAAGAAGGTATTTGTTATTCCTTCAAATTTTGGATGGAGTGATGTGGGTACTTGGAAAAGTCTATGGGAAGTTTCTAAGAAAGATGAATATGATAATGGTTCTATTGGCCAAAACATCCGTATTTATGATTCCCAAAACTCGTTAATTTACTCTCCTAACGAAAAACTTGTAGTTCTTACTGGTGTCGACAATTTAGTGGTAGTTGATTCTCCAGAAGTTCTTTTGGTTATGAATAAAGACAAAGAACAAGAATTGCGTAATGTTGTTGCCGAGGTAAAAGAAAAATTCAAAGGCAAATACAACTAGTTTCCATTTTTTTGGACTCCTAATTTGTGTTGTGGGTTTGATTTTTTTTATTCCACTATTGCTTTTTCAAAAAATCATGTATTTTTGTAACAGTTATCGTGAGATAACGCCAACTGTTACGCGCTTTTACATACCAAAAAA
>CAYPYX010000024.1:0-29797 GCA_964415065.1 uncultured Rhizobium sp. | reverse complement strand
CAATTAAGTCAAACTGTTTTTACTTTTTTCTCCAGTCTATTAGGGGGCTAGTACATATCACTATATGCCTTTTTAATTTAATATCGACTTTATATGAATTTTAATAAAATATTCTTAAGCAGTATATTCTCTACTTTTACTTTGATTTCCAATGCTTATGCTCAAACTGACACGGTTCGTTCCGAAACTGTAAATATTAAAGTTTTTCGAAATTCAAGAAGTGAAGGCTCCTTAACCGCTGAAATCAAATCGGCTGGTTTGGTAATGAATGGAATAAGTTCCGAACGTATCTCCGCTTTGCAAGTTTCGTCTGCTAATGAAGTGGTCCGCAAAATCACCGGAGTTACAGTAATGGATGATGGGAAGTTGGTAATCCGCGGTGTTTCTCCTAGGTACAATGTTGTTTTACTAGACGGCTTTAAAGCTCCTAGTTTTGATCCAGATGTTCGGCTTTTTTCGTTAGATGTTTTACCTGCCAACGTACTTGACAATATAAAGGTATTCAAATCTCCTGCAGCTGATAATCCTTCAGATTTTTCAGGAGGAATTGTAAATATTGAAACCCTATCTTTACCCGATAAGAGCGAATGGAGAGCCCAATTTACGTTAGGTGGAGATTTTCAAACCTTTGGTAAAGAGTTTCTTTCTCAAGAACAAAGTGAAAGTAAGTTTTTAGGATTTAATTTAAATGCTAATGATTTACCTGATTTAATAAAAGAAGAACATATTGATCGTTCTTCTTTTTCGGTAAAAGACCGAATTGCTATTTCTAATGAATTACCGAACAATTTTTATCCCAATAGCAAAAATCTATATACTCCAAATTGGAAACTACAGCTATCCAGAACAAATAGAGTTGCTCTTAAGAAAAACAAAGCTTTCTTTGGATCAAGTCATCTATTAACTTTTGAAGATAATTACGAAAGACGTGTATGGAGAAGATCGTCTATCATGACGAATCCTTTTGTTGCTCGAATTCTAAATTTCTCAGATGAAACATTTATACAAACTAACCGTACGAGTTTTTTAAATAACTTTACCTACGGAAATACTGAAGGTTTACGAGTTGATTTAAAAACACTTTTTGTAAACAATGCTGAATATGGGGTTTTATACCGTCAAGGACATGCATTACCTGGTGCATATGGTGAAAATGGAGTTTACGAACATATTACATTCAAGCAGTCTACTAGTAACAATACTTTTAGAAGATTCTTCATTACTAGTTTAAATATTAAACTACCATTAAAGAATGAACGAATGGATTGGACAATTGGCGCGAATTACAATTTATCATATTTTATAGACCAAGACAGAAAATCCGCACTTCAAACTCGTGATGACAATCCTACGGGAACTACAACTACATTCAATTTTCGAGAGGACATTGTGGCTACTATGGATCAACTTCGTTTTGGCCGGTGGTTCTATAATTTGCCAGAAAATATGAAACAATTTAAAACAGATTATAAGTATAATTTTAATTCTTCTTTAAATCTCTCTACAGGTTTTAGATACGACATTACATCCAGAAGCTTTGATTTACGCTCTTTAGGGATGGTGAATGGGACATTAACCGACAATACTGACACATTTACAGGAAGATATTTAACCGAATATACATGGCCATTTAACTCTTACACAGCATCCTACTCTACATCTGCAGCATACTTAATGGCTAATTATCAAACTAAAAAATTGAATTTAAACATAGGAATCCGAGGAGAAAAAAGTACGTTCAAACTATACTCTGACGGATTCGAATCCATTTTCCAAACAAAAAATATTACTCGTGAATCTTCAAAATTGTTCCCAAGTGCCAATGCAACGTACAATATTTCTAAAATATATCTAATTCGTGGCGCTATAGGATATTCATCTAATAGACCTGAACTGCGTGAGTATTCACCATTAGAATATTTGGATATAAGAAATTGGCTAACTGCTTATGGAAATGGAGAACTTGAACCTATTTCTATGATTCTTAATTCGGAAATTCGTTTTGAACGCTATTCAAAATCTGGATACTTCCATATTGGAGCTTTTCATAAGAAAATCAACAACCCGGTTATTGCTAAATCATTTGGCCCAAACTCATTCAGATTCGTGAATATGCATCATGCAATCGTTTATGGAACAGAAATTGAATTTAGTAAAAGCATTAAATTCAGTAAACAATCAATCATAAATTCTATCCAATTAATCGGTAATATAAGTTTAAATCAATCTGCATTGTATGAAGATTTATTGATTAGTCCTGAGCGTGACTCCATTGTAAAACTGAAAAAACCAATGGTTGGTCAATCTCCATATTTATTCAATTTACAAATATCTGCCTATTTAAAAAAGAACAAAGGGCACATTACTTTATCTGGGTTTTATCAGGGTGATAGGGTCGTGTTTACTGGAGATGAGGTTCTATTTTTCTCTTTAATACAAAGAACGGGCGTATTGTTGAACTTGACTAGCAGTTATAATCTTACCAAAAAATCATCCATCAGGCTGAAATTGGATAACCTATTAAATGCATCAGATTTATTATATAGCGACTTGAACAATAATAATAAGCTAGACTATTACGACGGATATATTTCAGATACTAATGGTGATTCTATCTTTTCTCATAGACGTGACCCGGCAGTATTTTCAGTTGCTTTTATTACCACATTCTAAAATAGTTTGAATTCAAATTTTAATTACCTCTAAATGAAAAAGAATAATTTATATATCTATTTGGCAATTTTGCTTTCATCATTTTCAATTGATCTTTACTCGCAAAAAGCATTTCAGAAATATTTTTGTGAAATTGATACATCTTACAATGGAAAAGAAAAAATTGCCAAATACTCGTTGAAAAAAAATAGTATTTGGGGAACAAATACATCATTTGTTTCTGGCACATCTCCTATGGGACGAATTCAAGGTATGGCCATTAATAGAAGTAGCAACTTTGTATATTTCTCAGGAGTTTCAAATTTAAAAACATTCAATACAGCTCAAATCTTCAATACACACAACATAGATAGTTCTGGCAAAGTTATTTCAAGAATATCACGAACTGATGTAAAATTTAATATTAACGAAAATGCATCAACCACCGCATTCAGTAACATCACTTATGCAACTGATTTAAAACCTAAGCCCATCGCTTTGGGAAACATTGTTTTGGGGGTGACTAATTTTCAAACTTCAAATAATAGAGGAAATCTTTTTGCGATTGAACAGTTTTATGAAAATAACTATCAGGTTCACCAAACTAAGAATGATACGTTCAAAGCCACATCTTCTTTAGGTGGATTTCAAACATATCCTGGTGATAAAGTAAAATATATTGATACCCTGAAATCATTAAATTCTTCGGATTATACAGGTTGGATTTTAGAAATTGATCGCTTAAATAATGGATTCCAAAAACGTCGTTTTGATATGGGAAGATCGCCAAGGAAAGCACTTTATGTAAACTCAATTCGTCAAACAAGTTCAGGAACCAATGCTACAATAAACTCAACTTACCAAGTCTTAGGAGAAAATGAATTAAATGTATTAGTTAAAACGCAACTTGTTAATAGCGTTCAAGAATTTTATGTTTACTCCGAATCTGAAAATAAGAATGGATCACATTGGACTTTGGTAAATAAAATTATTAAAGGTACAATTATGCCTTTAAATAGATCTGCTTTGATCAATGTTTTTAAACACATTGCTACTGATACCTCACTAGAATTCAGCTACTTTTTAAATGTTACCGATTTTACTTTTAATTCTATTACTAACAGCTTGATTCTTGTTTCACCCGGTGGAGTTGCTGATGTTAATTCCTTTACAAGCAAATATTCCATTGCTAAGCAACCTAATTTAATGTCGTACCTTTCTTCCTATTTGGCAAATGGAAAAGTTACAGATGTTCTCGGTGCTATTATTGAAATTGATATTGATGATGTTTCAACAGCTACTAAATGCGGTGTGTCAAATTCTATGGGAAAATTCTTTTCCAATCCCCATAAAATCACTTTGGTGAATGTAGCATATAACGATTCACTTTCTAAACCTAGCTCAACTAGCTATGCCATTATTAGTGAGCAAGTATTCGATAATTCAAAAGGTCAGAATCCAAAAGGAAAGAAAAAACAAAGTGACTACCAAAATGACGTTTTTCTTTTCAACTTAGCTAATATTACTACAGAAGAAACATTGACTGATTTAATAAATCAACCATTTGAATTATTCCAAATCCTTGAACCGAATACTACGCTCACTTTGCCAAGTTATAGCGAAACATATTATCCGCTATTTAACGCATCGTTAAATAACAATAATTCTACTGATAGTTTCAATTGCACCAGAGGCTTTGCGGACTATTTTATTAAACCGTTTGATTGCAGTAATGCATACGACACTATCATTAATATGGATAGTTCATATGTTATTTCACTTGAAAGTGATTGTAAGGCAATAAATACACTGAAATTTTCGACAGATTACACTACAGACTCAATTAGAATTCAACTATTCAACAAGAGTAAATCCGCATGGGAATTAGTAACAATAGCAGATACTTCTAAGAAAACGTTGACTTTCTCTTCACCTTTAGATACCCAGTATTACTCCATTCAATTCAAAGTTCAGTATTCAGCTGGCCCTAAAAAATGGAAGAATTGGTCGCCGTCCAAAAATTTCAAACTCTATGTAGATACGCTACTACCAATATCCATTAAGGGAGATCTTAAGTCGAAGTATTGTACAAATACAAATTATAGCTTCTATGATAGTAACTATTTCAATAAAAACACTAAATCTATATGGATTTTCAATGACAGCATTTTGTCAGATACTAATTCAGCGTCATTTAATGTTAAATTTTCAGAATTCAACAAAAGTGCATCGCTAACATTAAAACAATGGACCTCCAAAGGCTGTATAGTAACAGATACATTAAATCTTTTATCTACGGAGCAATTGAAACTAGTATTTAATACAGACAGTGCCTGTCAAGGCCAAAAAATAATAATTAAGTCTTCTGTTAATTTAATGGATTCAACCACTTGGTTTTTAGACCAAGTTTATTATTCTAACCAAAAGGATTCCATTACATTGGATAAACTTTCAATTGGAAAGCATTCTGTATCAATCTACGCAACTGATGAAAATTTCTGTAAACAATCCTTCGAAAATCGTGCGGTTCAGATTATTGAAAAATCAAATTTATTATTGATAAGTAATAAAGATACTTCCTGCTTTGGAGATAATTTTATAATAACTACCAACATTGCACTTCAAGATTCAAGCATCTGGAATATAAACGGTTCAACATTCTATAATCTAGATAGTATTAATCTCAAAGGTTACGATATTGGAAACTACACCATTCAAGTTATTTGCAAAGATAAATTCGGTTGTACACATGATTTATTCGACAGTATTAATGTTGTAAAAAATAAAACGAATTTAACATTTACAATCTCTAAAGATTCAATGTGTTATGGATCCAACGAGTTTATTACTACTTCAAACAAACTTAAAGGGAATAACACTTGGAAAATCAATGATATAGAAACCAGAACAAATTTAGACACATTAGCTTTCAGTCAATTCTTACCTAATAACTATAAAATACAATTCAGCGGTACGGATATTGAAGGATGTGAACATCAAATAATGGATTCATCAATTGTAATTTTAGAAATTCCTCAAAAACCTGCATTTACCTATACAGGTTTCACCAGATTCGTTGGTGATACTGTTTTATTTCAAATGGCGAATAATAATTATCAGTCATGGGTAAATGTAGATGGTAAAAACAAATATGAAATAACACCGAATTCAACATTCAAATACATATCAGATTCTATTAGAACCGTTGAGTTCATTTTTTCAAATGAGAATAAATTTTGCATATCCGATACTCAACAAATCGTATTAGTATTCGACCAAGTAAACGGAGTTGAAAAAACAATTTTTGACATTTTCAATATTTACCCTAATCCAATAGAAATGGGGAATACCCTTTATTTGAATTCAAATTCTAAAATTCAATCTATTCAAATATACAGTTCTGAAGGTCGATTATTAATGGATAAAATGAATAACGATAATCAAATTAATTCTGGCATAGAAAATCTAGTACCGGGTGTTTATTACATTTCAATAAATCATCAAAGCAACAGTAAAAAATTAATTATTCTCAATTAAATTGGAATATATAGTTTGGTAAAATGAGTGAAAAAAAAAGCGCCTAACGGCGCTTTTTTTTTAAATATCACGAATAAATTCTAGGCTTCTCTTGCAGGTATTCCAACCATTGTCAAATCATTATCAACGTCTTTGGTTACCATACATTGTCCTCCAATTATTACTCTTTCACCTATTCTTACTCCCTGCAATGTACAAGACCCAATCCCCATTAAAGTATACTTACCGATTAATGTATGTCCACCTAAATTTACACCTGGTGACAAACTACTGTAATCACCAAGTTCAACATGATGACCCAAACTACAATTCATGTTAATCACAACAAAATCTCTAATTTTTGAACCATAATTAACAGATACACCAGGATAAATAATAGTACCTTCACCAATTTTTACATCGTTCGATATCCAACTCTTACTAGAAACTAATGATGGAAAAACCAGATTAGCGTTTCTTCTTAATTTTTCAATTATTTCCAATTTGAGACGTGGAAAAGCTATACCAACTATAACAATCGTTGGTGATTGTAATTCTAGTAATTTATCTATTGCTCCAACTACTGGATAATTGCAAAAAACAGTATTCCATTTTTTAGGGTCATCATCAACGAATATGACATCATAACTGCCGAAATTATACAGCTCTTTGTTGCTTGCAATGTGTCCGCCAACACTTCCTGCTCCTACTATATAAATTGTTTTTTGCATTCCTATAACACATTATTATTCCTGATCATTCGGTGCTTCTAAATCCAATTCACTTCGTTCCTTAATAGAAACAGGTAGTTCAACAACCATACCTTTCATTCTTCTCTTATATTCACTTTTAGCTTCAGGAACCCAAGGTTTGATAAAATTAAAGTTAATAGCCAATGGATTCATTTGCTTTTTCAATTTGGCAATTTCTTCCCAATTAGTTTTTATTTTCTGATAATTATCTCTACTCTTAGTTCTCTCGTAAATTTCCATCTCTTTCCTAATATTCACCATTAAATATGTAAACCTCATTCCTGATTCAACAAATTTAATTCGCTTATTGAACTTTGCAAAAGCCTTACCTCGTGTACGTTTTTTTGCTTGATCCAATAGTATATATAGTTTTTGAAATAATTCTGGAGTATAGGATTCACCCACATTGAATCTTCCAGCTTTTGCGCCAAATCGCTTTATATGTGTTGCTCTTGTTAACTCTAGTTGTTCCCAGTACTCTTTCATTACATACTGTGCTGGTCCGTAACACCGTTTATAATAATCATTCAATAAATCATCCTTCTTAGCGTAAGGATTCCATGCTAATTGTGCTACAATATAATATTGAGGCCCTTGAGTTGCCCAATGGTTAGGATATCCATCAAAACTAACTCCCCTGCATTTATTCTTTGCAACAAATGCAAAATCTTCAAATGCTTCCGACATCGCAACATCAGGTAATCCCCACTGAAGTCCTACAGGGTTACCCAAATTTGGTCTCCAGTAAATTGCCGTTGAAATCCTGGACCATCCTAAATATTCTTCAACCGAAGCTTGTTTTGAATTTAAATTGCCGGTGCGATTTAAGTGGAAATTCGAAACAGAAACCGTCCATACCAATGTATCTAAATTGTATTTTTTAGGTAATGGTCTATCATAACCATAATCAAAATATAGTACATGTAAATTTTTCTTTTGGGGATATTTACTTCGAAGAGCTTGAGCGAATTGATTCACCAAATAAACATGTCTATCCGACAACCTTTTTAATTCTAAATCCCTGGGGGTTCCATCGATCTTTCTGCAAGCATCACAATGGCACCAACCGTAAATAAACCCATCGTTTTCGTTTCCATTAAAGTTCGTTGTAAACGGATTAGCAGATATAATATCTTGAACATCATTTAACCATAAATTTGTGATTTCAGGATTAGAAATGCACAATTTTGCTGTATTCCCACTTCCAATTGGTTTTCTATTCCCTTTTTCAGTAAGAGCAAATAGAGAAGGATTCGTTTCAGAATACGAATCCCACCAATGTGAAAAAGCATGACCTGGTTCAAAGTATTCAGAACTATAAAACAATCTATTCCTTTTACACCATTGATCTAGATTATTCTCAGGTAGATTCCTTCCTAATCCGGACAAATAAAACAAACCAGACCGAGCTTTGAATGGAGGCTCAAAGCGGAACTCAAAAGGAGTAAATTTCAATTCTTCAACCGTTAAAATATCTTCTCCTAATTCATCTGGCCAAAACCAACGAACGTTCAATTTATCATATAGAAATGAATAAATTGCATTTATAGTTCCGTAAGAATATTGTAAATCATCTAATTGTCTATTTCTAATTTTAGCAGAACCTACACCCAATTCTTGTTGGTCATTCCCTATCATGAGAACATTTTGACCATCAGACAAATATAGTATTTCCTCTTGACCCAGTTTTAAATTCTTCTGAGGGAATATTTTTGTTAGTTGTGTATGTGATCCTAACCAAAAAACAGTTTTAAATTGATTTTTTGGCTTGTCAAAGACAATCTCAGGAAATTCACCTACTATTTTATAAATATAACTTTGAAAATCATAGACTGCCTCCAAAGTTCTTTTAGGACAATCTTTTCTAACCACGATTATATAGTTTCTTGAAAACTCTTTATTTGAATATTCTTGACTATCATTTATTTCGTCAAAATTATATTCTACATGGGTTGTTGATGTACTAAACAACAATAAACACACCCAAATAAGAGTTGTAAGAAGTGTTTTCATAATTAGTCCAGATATTTTAATAATTCAGATTTTAAGCCTTTATCGACTGGAATTTGCCATAATATTTTGCACCAATTATGATTTCCTTCAAGTACATCAACGCCAGAATTAGTTACAGCTATATCCCATCCAACGCAACGATTCTCGGGTTTATACAATGCTAACTCTTTAGCCTTTTGCTTTACCAAGTCAAACATTGGAATTTTAAATCCAACTAGGTTTTCGCCTGTAATTGGGTGTGTCGAAACTGATTCTTTTGTTATGTCGCTATAAAAACCATTTCCTTCAACAATTCCAGTATCCACATTTACTGCACAAGCAATATTACCTGAAGCTAAATTATCAACTGGACTATTTACACTAATTCTCAAACGAATACCTAGAATATCCACCGTGTTGTCCTTATTAACCATTGTTATTACACGAATAGTGTTTAGGCCGGTTGGAGAAAGTTTTTTTAATTCATCATGTTGATCTATGTAAGTTTCTAAAATATCAAAGTTATTCTTTGACATATAGTGTTGCAACTCATTCATGGCAACATCATTTGTACTTAGAATTTCAACTTCTTTACCACATTGACCTAAAGAGTTTTTAAGAACGATTTTACCAGACCCACCTTGATAAATAGACTTAACAATTTCACTTTCAGTGGAAACATGGTTAATATCACAATCATGATGCAAAAGAAACGACTTATATACTCGATTAAACTCTTTTTTATCCTGTAGGATTTTTCTAAAATTTGTCGGATTCATAATCAAATCAAATTCATATTTAAATCCTGTGCCAACCCACGTATCTCTTTCTACATGAGTTTTATTATAGAATTTAAAAATAAAGTAATCGGCAAGTCCAATATTATATTTGTAAACGGACAAAATAGCGTCCAACCATAAAGCGAATTTTGATTTACCTGTTTCACTACTTGCATAACTCATAAATCGATTGAATTGGTCCCAATCTAACTCCCTCAAGTAATAAACCAAATACTTTGTCCTTTGTAACATTTTCATATTTAATTATTATTTTTCATCATTAAGACTAATTCATCAGCAGAAATAAACTGAACATCAGGCCATTTTTTTAAAATTGATTTTAATAAATTCTTCAGATCAATTAATCCTTGTTTTCGATTATTTTCGTCTAATAAACCACTAAAATTTACTCTGTGAGAACTAATAATTGCGGGTTTGCCCCAAAAAAATGCAGCTTCAATTTGATTCATCGTATAATTTACCCAATCCAATTTGCGACTGTTAGGCTCAAACATACAATTTCGGACAATTGAACAATGGCCCGAACTGATTTGTTCACCTAGAATGTTTTTTTCTTTAATGAATTTTCCATCTCCTAAATGTCTTAATTCTGACCTTCCTTTATCAATTCCAATAACATTCTTTTCTTCTAATAATTTAAATAATTTCGGATGCAATTGAAAAGCAGGAGGAGCAAAAGTTATTGAATCAAACCCATACACATCTTTAAATGAAACCAAACCATCTGTAAGATTTTGTTTATGATACTCCATTTGGGCTTCACTTTCAAAAGAATATGTGGCTTTTAAATTTGAAAATTTAAAATTCTCAGGCTTATCAATATCAGAAATTGAATTCAATCGTAAATTAGCTACTAACTGTTTATTACCAGAGGCTATCAGTTGATTAAACATATACGCGTTTATATGTTCTTTCCCATGAAATTGTGGTTTAATTAACTTTTTATCTATTCCTTCAAAGATCAAATTATAAGCACCTTTAAACAATCCTTCATTTATCGACTCATAAAACTGATAAGTTTGATCTAGTTTATCAGTAACCAGTTTGTTTTGTTTTAAAGATTCTCCAAAATTGATATTTTCGGGAACTGCATACGTGGTAAAAATTGCATGATTGCCTTTAGAATCTTTTACTGATGCAAGTACTTCAAATAATGAATTCAAATCACTTGTAGTGTCAAAAGCGTCGAAACGATTGAAACGACCTGATTTAAGAATTCCTTTATCTTCTAATTCCTTTAATGCTTTAATATTAGAGATTCCAACATTTCCATAATCATCTACTGAGAAAACAACATACTTTGTTTTAGTCTTCCAACCTGGTATATTCTTAATGTGATTTTTTACTTTTTCAAACATTTTAAAACTGTATTAAAAATTATTTTAACTAAGATATTTCTTGTATATGTCTACCATAGAAGATAGGCTATTTTTAATATCAAATCGCTTTGAAGTTTCAATTGCATTTAATGAAAACTCCATACGCTTCTGCGAATTTCCATGAAGTTCAGTAATATATTGCACAAATTCTTCATGATTCCCTTGTTGAAATAGATATCCATTTACCCCGGACACGACCATTTCTTTATGGCCTCTGTCCATCGTTGCCACAATAGGTACACCGCACATCATTTGTTCTGCTAATCCTAAACCTAAACCTTCATGTTTAGAAGCCGACACACCAATATCACTTATGAGAGTAAATCGATGAACATCTTTCCGAAAGCCTAAAAAATCTACGAATTTTTCCATTTGCAAATCTGAAACCTGTTCTTTTACCTTTTCGAATAAAATACCTTTTCCTGCTAATAATAGCTTGAACCTAGGAATTGCATTAACTAACTGAGGCAAACATTCGATAATAAACTTATGATTTTTCCGATCAATAAACTCAGCAATATAGAGTAGTACAAAATCCTCATTAGAATATCCTAATTCCTCCCTTAATCTAGATTTAGTTAAAGCGTCTACCGTGGTAAATCGGCTGGAATCTACCCCGATCCCTTTAATGTAATGTGCATTGCAGGATTTCCAATTATTTACATAATCATAATCTTCTGCATTTATTGTAACAATACCATCAGTAAACTTACTTAACCATTTTTCGACATTATAATAAATTGCCCATCTCATAAACGGCGCTCCTTTGTAAAAATGAAATCCGTGTGCAGTATACAATAGCTTTGTTCCATTCTTTCGAGAATCAATGGATGCTAGGCGAGTAAGCAAACTTGGTACTGGAGTGTGACAGTGAATTAATCGGTATTTACCTTCATCAATAATTGATTTTAATTCTTTATATGAAGATAACAAGCTTGGATTAAATATTGCCCTGGGAAATCGTATATTGTAGACTTTTCTTACATGTTCAAATTGAATTTCAGGGTTTCTAATTTCCACAGCTAAATCGACCAAATATCCTTGATCGCTTAACCATTTGATATAGGGAAGGTGAAAAGTAGCAATATGTATGTCGCTAGTAGCTACGTATAAAATGGATTCTTTCATCATTAATTATTTTGCGTTGGGTATTCCATTTTTTGATAATCAAATACAACAAAATCCCGTTCATATAGTGAATTGATAATTTCAACGGTCTGAGATTCCATTATTTGGTACAATTTTGACTTCTTTGAATCCAAATTTTGATTTTTCTTGCCTATTTTAACTTCTTTATTTAATAATTGAGATAGATATTGCTCGGTCTTGTCCAATTCTTCCAATTTGAAAAATTTGATATTAAGATTTTTGTCATTGGGTATTTCTGTAAAAAAGGTTTGTGGTCTAAATAAAACATCCAAGTCGTTCAAATTTTGATAAACCAACCAGTTCTGCACAAAGGAATTAAAGTTTTTAAAATGAGGACCTTTATACAAATGCAGATTCGCTACCGATCCATCTTTAGTACCTCCTGATTTTACAAAATTATAGGCGGAATACAATCGTTCATAAGGGTTTCTCACAACGGCAAATACGTTTCGATTTTGAACGTTTTCCCATCCCCAAAAATTAATATAATTTTCTATCGAAAAATGACCAATTCTTTCACCGTACAGAGAATGTGCAATTGAGGTACCTCCGGCCTTTGGGATATGTATATAAATAATACTGGATTTTTCTAATTTCCCTTGTTTGAGCTTAAAAAGCAATTTCATTGATGTTTTTTTGCCGATTAATTTCTTGAACAGGTTGAAAATAAAAATTCTTATTTTGTAAATACTCATTGGTTGTATATTTATAGGAAAATTAGAAACAAAATCTATTTAAAAATCAAATCAAACAGTGCAGTTTTTTCATCTGGAAATAATATTAAATAAAAAATATTCCCAAAAAATGTAATATCAGAAGTCCAAGTGGAAGCTGTTCTAAAATCTACCAGCATCCATAAAACCATTGCACCTAAAGGCAAAGCTGCAACTGCGTTATATTTAAACTTAAAATTATTCAATAAATAAAGACGAGCAAAGAAATAAAAACAAAGTAACCAAAAAGAAATTCTCATTCGGTTTCCTAATGCTTCAACATCCCAAACCAAAACCGTGAAAGATGAAAATAAAATTAAAAATGAATACAGTCGTTCTTGAGTTAAATCTAAATTCAATTTCTTTTTTAAGGTAACAAAACGAATGATTAATAAATTCATAGAATAATTAATTAAATCATCTTTGTACTTTACAAACCAACGTACAGATTCTCTACTCGTTTCTCTAGCCTCCAGCCAATTTTCATTGGAATATCCTTTGATTTTATTTGTAACTCCTTCCTGGTCTAAATTTCCAAAACTATCTAGAAATACGCCTACCGCATTATTTAGGACAAATGCAACAATAAGCATTGTCCAATATAGACTGTTTTTCCTACCTAACAATGAAAATATAAATAAAATAGCCACAGGTAAAGCGAACATAAAATGAACCAAAATACTTGCGCTTGCAACGAAAATGTAATTGTATTTCCCTCTTATATAATTAACAACCCCAAATGTAAAAATCCACGCTGCAGTCCATTGACGAATAGAATTCACTTGAGAAATAGGCACTAATCCAGCCAAAGCGATTAAGAATAAAATAAAAAATAATTTATTCTTAAATGTATAATTCTTACTTTCATCTAACAGATGGTATAAAGTAGAAATATAAAAGAACCCAAATACAGTAGCGTGCAACAAGTAATAAACCTCTGGTTTTGAACTAAATATTGAGACAATAAAACTACTTGTAATTACATAGATATCTAAATCTTTGCTTTGAAGCGAAAAAATTTCACCTATTGTATTCAAGTATTCGGAAAGTGTCATTTCTGAATCCTGTATAAATCGCTCAGCGTGTGTGTAAGAGTCTAAGGTTTCATTCTCAAAAACCATAGTTAGACCATAATATCCACAAAAAGCAATAAGAATCCATCGTGCGTAACTCAATCGGATGTTTGAAATTGCTAATATCAAGCCGATTAATGGCCAAGCGATAAACGCTAAAACCATTATTATCATTAGTAGTTTATTCTCTCTATTCAAAACACCTGTGTTTTTTCAACCTATTCAAAGATTAACTTTAGCCGACTCAACTCATTCATCAAATCATAGTCTTTCGAATACCAATTTCTAATAATTTCTTTGGAATCGTCACTCAATTGTTTGTTTTGATTTGCTGGCGCTGCATGAGATTCAACTTCGTTGTTTGCATTTTCCCATTTTAAACCCAATTGTTGAAAACCTAAATTCAAATCATGGTCTAAGAATTTCTGTCTTGCCACAAATAAGATGGATTTTCTTCTTTTTCTCAAATAATTTAAATCAACTACCCAATCTAACTGAAACGTGTTAATGTGTCCAATAGATTGTATCGCCTGTTGGGCTTGTTGCTTTAATCCTATGTCATTCGATGATAAATCGCTAGCTAGTTCTTCAGCTGTAGTGTAAATTGAAAAGTACTTTTCTTCCAATTTTGACCATTCATTATAATTAGTTGGTGCACCCTTTCTTAATCGACTATTAAAACCCGAAATATATCGTGAAACTGGCTCCCTAATTACAAAAAAGCAAAATTCATCCTCTTTTACGCTCAACAAAGTAAAGCCATGATTGTGCAATAAAAAAGCGACCTTATTCTGTATAACAACATTATTAAAGAGTCTAAATTGATTCTTTTTAATTAAAGAATTTGCAATTGAAGTACCTGCATTTTTACGAATATGTAAGAAATGCACAATTTTGAATCCCAGTAATTTTAGGATTGCAATGTATAATTTATAAATGTATTTTTTCACGATTATAACATTTTAACAAGTTCTTCAGCGCTTGCTACTTCTTTAATATGATCGGTTGGATTGGTTAAATCGATTTCGATCATAATTCCATTTTCTTGAAACGCTTTTCTAAACCAGAAATATTTACAAGTTTCGTTAAATAATAACAACGAAGTTGACCAACATCCAAGAATTATTGAATTTTTCAAATTTGCTATGTACAATTCTGCTGGGTGCCTTGGATCAATTAATAAATCCGCTAATTCTTTGAATTTATCTAACTGACTTTGTGGAGTTCTAGGGTGATATTTTATTATCAGCTTTTTCCCCGGAAGTTCCCTTTTTAAATCCAATAATAACTTGTATTCTAAACTATATAATTTATCCTTGAATAAGATATTGTTCGTATAAAATATTACATCATTTTTAAAATTTAATTCTTTATCGATTTCAAATTTAAAAAATTCAGAAACTTTACTGATTGTATCAGAATCACCTAGGAAATTTATTTTTCTTATTATTTTTTTATATTGATTAACCACTTTATTTGGTAATCTATCCCATAACTCGTCTATAGCATCCAAGTGACCATAATTCCAACTAGTAAAAAATAAATATGGAAAAGGGATCCTATGCTTAAGAACAGACTTATAAATATATATTGTATTCTGTATTCTACTCGGAATTGCGCGTTTTGTAAAATAATAATACGGCTTCATTCCATCAGGCGCAAGTACAATGGTTATTTTTTTTCCATACTTAGCCTTTAACTTTTTTGAAATAATTACATTGTAAGCAATATGTTCTAGGAATGATATATAATATGTAAAACCACGATTCAATAAATCTTTAAGTATTTCTTTAAAATCTGCTTGTTTGAGAATATCTTCATCTAATTCAATTATTTCAGCATTCAACATTTCTAATTTTAAATTAAGATCTTTAAATCTCACTGAATTTGATTTACCCACTTGAATTATTGTAACTTCATATCCATTCCCAGAATTGTAAGTTTCAAAAATCAAACTACTTGCTACTAAATAATGGTATTCAGTAGTTACTAAAAATAATATCTTTTCCATTTAATTTTCATTTAAATGTTGTACTGACCAATTCACCATTATTGAAAAGCCGTCAATAAATTGAACTTTAGGCTGCCAATTTAATACACTTTGAGCCTCTTTATTTGAACCAAAAATTCCAAATTGGTCACCCGGGGTTCCTGAAACATACTCAACTTCAACCTTTTTATTCAGCGACTCAATTATATGCTCAACGATTTCATAAACATGTAACTTCGTTCCATTACAAATATTAAATAGATGAAATCCGCTTTCTATTTTTTCGGATCCTAAAAATGCATCTACCACATCATCTATGTACACAAAATCACGAAATCGGTTTTTATCGCCTTTAACCACAATTTTACCATCTTGTATAGCTTGAGCTAAGAAAATACTTACCATACCCTGCTTCATATTAGATAGGTTTTGTCCTGGTCCATAAACATTAAACAAACGAATTGCAGTACAACTAATGCCATACTTAGAGAATATTCTTAAATAGTGTTCGCTTGCCAATTTACCTACTCCATAAAAAGACTCTGGATTAGGTATAGACTTCTCGCTTACAGGTAAATTTTCCTGATTCCCATAAACCGACATGGTGGAAGCATAAACAAATTTCTTAATTCCGAATTTCCGACAAAACTCCAATAACAGTAGTGTTGATTGAGCATTGGTTTGGAGGTCATATACCGGATTTTCAAAAGATACTTCTCCTGAGCTTTGTCCAGCTATGTGATAAATGCAATCAAACTGAATCCCTTCTAATTTTCTGATTATGGTTGAATCGGCACAATCACCTTCAATAAATATAGCACCTTTTGGCACTGCACTTATGAAGCCAGTAGATAAATTATCAATTACATATACTTTATTGCCAGCGTCAAGTAGTGCTTGAGCTACTTTAGAACCTATAAATCCAGCTGCTCCAGTTACTAAATAATTTTTCATAAAGTTAAATTGTCAAAAGAATCTGCATATCGAATACCATCAATAGATGCAAGTTCGTGGCTATTGTATCCAACAAAATCAATTCCATTAAAAGATGCTGCTTCTAAGTCATTTACTGCATCACCAATTAATACAAATTGATCTCGACTAATATGGATTCGATTCTGAATTATTTTTGATACTAAATCTTTTTTGGGAATTGGAGAGCCATATATGTTTTGAAAAAAATGATTTATACCGAGTTTTTCACATATAATTCGCAATTCTCTTTGATCAGAACCAGAAGCAATAAAATGTTCTAAATTATTCTGTTCTTTCTCCATAAACCGCAGCCAATCCGGGTTGAGTATGCTTTTATCATACATAAACAACTCCATTTGTTTTGAAAATTGATCTGCTAATAATTCAACTTCAGTATCCGTAATACTTTCACCTAAAACTTGTTCATAAAAATATCTAATTTTCACATAGCGAGAAAGTCCTCCATTTGCTCTGTGAAAATTCATTAGTTGATCTACTTGATTTTCGGGGAAGTTTTTGAAAATTTCACGAAATCCATTTTCCCGGATTTCATTTGAAAACACAATTACACCATCAAAATCCCAAATTACAATTTTATACATATAATTACTTCCCTAATAAATACTGCTCTACATGATACACATCTTCAATTATATCAACTGCTACCGTATTCCCAGATAGTTCAACCATTTGAACTGGGAAATCCAATTCCAAAAATCTTACGATTTCAATGTCTTCAAAAGATTCACACTCTGATTTTCCCTGATGATTACCAAAAGCTTCTAACTCACTTCTATTGAAGGCATATACGCTAACTTGTTTTAAATACTTGGGATTCAATTCTGATTGGGATTTTATTCCGGGTAAAGCTAATCTCGACATATACATCAAACGACCTGATTTGCTAATAACAACTTTGGGGATATTTAATGAATTGGGATCCTCATTGGCATTTAAAGGAGCGTAACCATTTACAATAGCATTTGGAAATTCCTTTTTTTTATGAAGTATTTTTAAAATATCATTGGGATCAATAATTGGTTCATCTCCTTGGATATTTATATAAATTTTCGAATCTACTTTTTGAGCCACTTCCCAAATTCTATCTGTACCAGTTGGATGATGATCTCCAGTCATTACATACTGATATCCAAACTTTTGAACCACTTCTGCAATTCTATCGTCATCAGTAGCAACAACAAAACCATCTTTCCCTAGAGCTTTTTCCGTTTGCTGAGCCACTCTAACAATCATTGGTAGTCCCAAAATATCAACCAATGGTTTACCAGGAAATCTACTTGATTTATAACGTGCTGGTATAACTCCTAAAAATTCACGCATATATATTAAATTAAATAGATTGAAGAATGTTCAAAGGATTTGTATTTAGTAGGCGTTACAAACTGAATGTTAATTCTAGTATCCATATTCAACTTAACGCTTTGGAACATAGATTCCTTTATTGAATTGGTTTCAAGGTCATCATAACCATCAAATCCAGCTAAATAAATATTCTGGAATCCAGCTTTAATTGCTATACCAATTGCATAAAGACCAGCATCAAATTCAGGCAAAACTATTTCTTTTTCATCAATTGAAAACTGTCCAATTTTAAATGGATAATAGTTCAAATTCTGACAATTTTCAATTTTAACTTCAGAAAATCCTACTACTGTGCGCGTTGCGTTATGAACAGTTTGCTTCTTTTTCAGTTGATCGATACGCATCTGATTTAGAATAAACACAGTTCTATTTGGAACATTAGTAAGCAGCCCTGTATCATTACATTCAAAAATTTCAACTCCTGAATTTGAAATTTCCTGAATAATTGAAATATATCTTTCTGCACTTTTACCTCTAGCAACAATTAAACAACTTTCATTTTTCAATTCTTCTAAATCAAGTAATGTCAAATTAGCTTCATCATCATCTACTAATTCACTTTTTACAAGATTTTTAATGGAAGATGACAATACTTGAGAACTATACTTAGAACGATTCTCTTTAGGAATGTCTCTCAGAATTAATGCCTGTTCGGTCGTAGTAAACTGATCAGACTCAGCTAATTTCTGACAATAAGTTGGATGTATGTTGTTTAACCCACTGTACATATAAGTTAAATTATAGCCCCACTTAAATGTATCTTTCATAGGTTGAACGTAGTCAGCAATAATCTGGGTCAAATTTTGCGGCTGATAAGGATAATTTTGATCTTTTTCTGACATTCCCATTAAAAACTGTTCAGTTAAAAGATTTCCAGCTCCTCTTCCCATTCCAGTTACAGTTCCATCCACAAAATCTACTCCTTCTTCTATTGCCACCAAAGTATTAGCATATGCCAAACCTTGATTGTCATGAGTATGAATACCAATTTTACCATTAAACTCGGACTTGATGAATCGAATAAGTTTGCGTACATCTTCTGGATAAAAGGACCCAAAAGAATCTGCTAAATAAAAGACTTCTACATTCGCTTTTGAGGCAATTTGAGTACCGTATTTAATTTGATCCATGGATAATAGTGATCCACCCATTAGGTTAAATCCTACCTTATATCCCAGTTTTTCAAAATAATCAACAAAAGCTGGAATTGTATCAATTGTGGCATAATGCGTTGCTAAACGAACCCAGGAGAAAACAGAACTATCAGCAGGTTTGATGCATTTATTTAATTCAATAATATTTAAGTCATTACCATTAAGAAATTCTTTAACATCAATCATAAATGCATATTGAGAATAATCAGATTTACTTAAAAAATCCAAGTACTTCTCATTACAATATCTGTATAAACCAAAATACTCATTTTCTTGAATAGGCGATTTATATCCAACTTCGATAATATCTACTTTTGACTCATTTAAAGCCTTGATTAATTTTTTAGATTCATCAAAATCAAAATCCCAATTGTTGTAGTAACCACCATCGCGAAGGGTACAATCCAAAAATTTTACTTTAGTCATATTATATGTATTTATATTTTTCTAATTTGGTTTTATCGATAATATTAAGTTTGTATAGGTTTGAGTTAGAAACTCTATAAAAATTGAAAATTGATATTTTTTCACTGTCACTGAAGCCTTCTACTTCAACAATTCGCTTCTTTCTAAATTTAAGTGCTGCATTCAGTAATAATTCCTTTGATTTGGAAAACATCCGATTTTTCAATACTACTTGCTTAAATCCAAAAGGAACTAGACTAGAAACTTTTTTAAGAATGCCATTACTTTCTTTAATTTCTACCTGATAGTTTGCTTTATTCTTAGATTTCTTATTTAAATGATCTGTTTTGCTAATAATAGCACCAATGTCATTTACTGTAATCCCTAAAAAATCGAAAAGCTCGGTATAAAATTCTTCTTTATCATTAACAAATGATTCGAATAAAAGGACCTTACAATTTTCTACACCAAAATACCGAATGTAACTTGAAATGACTTCGTCGAAATTGTAATGTTTCAACCAATCCTTAATTCTACCTTCTTGGTCAAATACATGTTTACCAATGGTACTCTCAGATTTATTTTTTTGAAAATATCTGTAATATTGAACATACCATGAATAGATTAATGCATCCTGTTTGCGTAAAACGATTAGAATTTTACCTTTAACTTGATTTGACTCGCAAAATTGTTTCAATCGTTCAGCGGAATTGCTAGAATCCGATTTTTCACCGTATTTATGCTTCAAATAAGAAGGAGGAGATAATATTTCTTCATCCGAAAACAAATTTAAATGTTTATTAGACAATTCATTACTAGACAATAGAAATGGAATATTATTCAACCACATCTCTCTAATAGATCTTTCGAAGCTAGTAATCAAATTTGCCGTATCCACGTTTTTCCCCAAATAATTCAATAAATTCATTTCATGTAAGTGTGAATATACACTTTCTTGAAGTGATGTGCTTCCTGTTTTAGGGAAACCAATATGAAAACAAATAGAATGCATATAAAATTACTTACTACCCTCTGAATATGCTACGTGCGTTCCACCATGGCATTGGATTGTGTTTATTCGATAAATAATACGTATAAACAAGTCGTAATACATCCGTTGTTAGCAGTGCATAAAGAGCTCCCAATATACCAATCTGAGAAATTAAAAAATAACTAAATGTTGTGTGCAACAATGCAAATACTAAAGCTGAAAATCCAAATTCCTTGGTCTTTTTCGAGTACAAAATATAAGTAGATAGCAACAAATACAAGGATCGAAGCAGAACATGTAATAACAAGTAAGGCAAGTAAATTAATGAATCCAAATAATCGGCACTTAAAAATAATTTAACAAAAAACATTATTGCAAAGAAACCTGCTCCCTCAATAAATATTAAAGTAGCAATTAATTTATATGCCTGTTTAACTAATTTTCTTTTGCTTTCAACTATATTTTCTGTTTTTGAAAGATTCTTGTATACCATAGGTGTATAAACTGCAAACAATGATACTACGATCATGTCAAAAATAGATGAGAAGCTAAGTGCTAATGAATATACTCCATTTGCAGACATGCTAATTAAATTAGTAATATAAATTTTATCTAATCCTTGTTTTAAAAAAGGTGATATCGCAAATGGTATCAATGGCAAACTAAATCGCAAAATTTCTTTAATTTTGGACATAGTAACTTTGTCTGGGAAATCATGATTCCGATATAGAAATCTCAGAGTTATTGAAAAAAGAACCAAAGATGTGATAACAATGGAAATAATTCTTCCCACCCAATGGAACTTAAAAATAAAAACAAGAAATAGTGTTAGTAAGGCAAGTAGAAATACATTTAATAATTGAAATGTTGCGAACTTTTTAGCTTGATCCGTTAGCCTCAAAATAGAGGTTCTTAAACTAGCAAAAGCCCCAAAAAGACCAGAACAAACGCCGAGCAATATCCAAAACAAACCCAGTCCTGTGATTTTTTGTAAATAACCTGCAAATAACAAAGCTAAAAGCATTAAAATTACAAATGCTATCAACATAATGAATACCACATTCGTAATCACATGCGTATTTTGTTTACTATTATTTTTATAGTAATCTGTCTCAAAAAACGGCACCATTCGAATAAGTATCAATGATGTTGACAGCTCCACTATTAATGAAAAGTTACTTATTCTTCCGAAATCTTCAGTAGTTAAAACAGTTGTAGTTAATGTTAATATTAAAAATGGAACAACTTTCGCTAAACTGCCAGAACTTAAGTAGACTAAAAACTTTTTATACGATTTATTTTTTAAATATTTTTTCAAACCGAAAAAATTAAATTTTGTTTATTTCCATTAGTAAATAAAAGTTCATCAACCATGTACTTTTACAAACCATTCATAGGTAATTTTAATTCCATCTCTAATTTTAAATTGGGGATCATATCCAATTAATTTTTTTGCTTTTTCTATTGAAGCTAAACTATGTGGAATATCACCAGGTCTAGAAGGACCAAAAACAGGATCAATATCTATTCCAGCAGCACTGGTAATTGCTTCCCATAATTCAATTAAGCTGGTTCTATCTCCCACTGCAATATTAACAACTTCATGTTTATTCAATTCTGGAGTTAAAAGCATAGCTTTCAAATTGGCCTGTAATGCATTTTCAACGTATGTAAAATCCCGTGAATTAGTACCATCACCATTTATTACAGGTGATTTCCCTTCAACAGCAGCTTTCATAAATAGTGGAATAACGGCTGCGTATGGGTTATTGGGATTTTGCTTAGGACCAAAAATATTGAAATATCTCAGTCCTATCGTATTCAATCCATAAACTCTGCTGAATACATCACCATAAAGTTCATTTACCCATTTGGTTACTGCGTAAGGTGATAATGGTTTACCTTCGTTCCCTTCAATTTTAGGAAGCTCTGGACTATCTCCAAAACTAGAAGAACTTGCAGCATAAACCATCCTTTGCAATGATTTAGAGTTCTTTGCAGCCACGAGCATATTCAGGTGACCTCCGATATTTACATCATTTGATGTGATTGGATCTTCGATTGATCTAGGCACAGAGCCCAATGCCGCTTGATGACTAATAAAGTCTATATCTTCAACAGCCTTTATACACGTATTTAAGTCTCGGATATCTCCTTGAATAAATTCGAAGTTCGAAAGCCCTTCAAATTGCTTTATATTATCATAATAACCATTTGATAGATTATCTAGAACTCTGACTAGTTTAGCTTCACGATTGATTAAAAGTTCAACTAAATTAGAACCAATAAATCCTGCACCTCCTGTGACTAAAAAGCTGCTTCTCTGTATTATTTCGTTTAAGTTATCCATTATTTAAATATTGAATCTAATACACTAAAAATTCGATTGAACTCTTCCTCCGATAAATTACTTCCACTTGGTAAACATAAACCTTGTTCAAATAATTCCTCACAAACTCCTGTGCCATAGAATTTTGTACCTTCATAAACCGGTTGCATATGCATCGGCTTCCAAAGCGGTCTGCACTCAATATTTTCCTTTTCCATTGCAAGCCTTACTGTTTCTCTAGTAATTCCATCTGTTTTAATTGGATCAATTAAGATGGACGTTAACCAGAAATTCGAATAATAATTACTATTGGGTTCAGTTTGTAGCGAAACACCGCTTATATCTTTGAAATATTCTCTGTATCGGAGATTATTTTGTCTACGTTGTTCTACTCTCTCTTTTAAAACTTCCATTTGGCCTCGCCCTATTCCTGCAACTACATTACTCATTCGATAGTTATATCCAATTTGAGAATGTTGATAATGAGGTGCATTATCTCGAGCCTGTGTACTTAAAAATCGAGCCTTCTCAATAAAAGTATTGTCATGAGAAACAAGCGCACCTCCTCCAGAGGTTGTAATAATTTTATTACCATTAAAACTCAAAGCTGCCATTAATCCAAAACTACCACAAGCCTGATTATTAAGGCTAGAACCTAAGGCTTCTGCTGCGTCTTCCACAATGGGTATTTCAAATTCTTTTGAAATTAAAATCAACTCATCCATTTTTGCGGGCATTCCATATAAATGGACTGGCATAATGGCTTTAATATTTCCCAAACCAGCTCTAGACTTAACTTTGCCTTCAATTCCATACCCCTGATTGAGCAAATCGGATATTGCTTCGCGCAAGCAATTAGGGTCCATATTCCAAGTATCCTTTTCTGAATCAACAAAAGCAATTTTTGACTTCTGATATTCAACTGGATTGGTTGTTCCACAAAAAGTAAAACTCTGAACAATTACTATATCATTTTCATTTACACCTAGCATTACAAGTGCCAAATGCAATGCTGCTGTACCTGAAGTTAAAGCAGCAGTAGTTAAATTTAATTGGGCTGAGGTTGATTCTTTTATGATAAATTTTGAAATATCATCTTCAAAGCCATTCACATTAGGGCCTAATGGTGCAATCCAATTTGTTTGAAATGCTTCGTTTACATACTTAATTTCACTACCTCCCATATGAGGAGATGATAACCATATTTTATCCATAAAAGTATTTTTTTAATTAATTTTTCTTTGCGAGTATGAAAGTTAAAATTTCTTGGGTTATAAAATCTGCATTAAAACGAGAGGTGGATCGTTTGGCAGCTTCACCATACTTGATAATCTCATTTTCATTATCAATTAAGTATTGCAAGATTCTTGCCATTTCATGAATATTTCCATCCTCAATCAAGAAACCATTTTCACCATGGGTAATAATATCCCTCGGACCTGCTATAATATCAAAACTAACGCAAGCTAAACCTGCACATGCACCTTCTAATAAGGCATTGGGAAAACCTTCATGATGTGAGGCAAATGCAAATATTTTACTTTTGCATAAGACAGATTGAACGTCTAGTATTTTGCCTAGAAACAATACTGAATCCTGAACCCCATATATTTTGGCCATTTCAGTAATTTCCTTTGAATGAATTCCGTCTCCGACCAATACCAATTTCCAATTTTTCTTATTTTCAATCTTGCTGAAAGATTCCATCAGACGAATAAATCCTTTCTCTTTATGCATTCGGCCAACGGAAACAATCCAATTTTCCTTTTCGCAATTAATTTCTGAAAAATTTGGCGCTGGATTAGGAACAATTTTAATTTCTGAACGATTCCCTAATAATTTCAACTTTCGATCTTTTGCTTGCGACGTTTGAGCTATTATTCCTGTTGGAGGCGTAAGTTTATAGGCTAAACTTCTAATTAACTCAATTGATTTCGTGTATTTTATTCTGGGATTAGAACGATTCGAGTAATAGAATGGGAATTTATTCCTCAATCCAAGCATAATCAAATGTGGGAACCAATCACCGTAAGACAAAACTGTATCTGGTTTAATTTGCTTGATCAAGTTTTTAATATACCCCCCAATGGGTGATAGCACGCGAAAATAGTAGATGATATTTTTCAAAGGAGAATCTCCTTTTTTACTGAAACTAAATGGCGGATTGTGTAATTTTACACGTTCATCAAGTTGGTAAAAATCATCAAATGGAAAGATTTTAACAAAATGTACTTCATGTCCCAATTTAACAAATTGATTAGCCAATATCGATAAAGATCTTTCAATTCCTCCTAATTGTAAACTTGGTGATACTATACAAATTTTACTCATTTTTCGTTCTCAAATTAGTATAATTCTGTAAGTTGGTCGGTTGATTGAAATTCAACGTCGGGATATCTGTTTAACACTTTAGTTATTAAATTCTTCAATCTTTCTAAATTTTGTTCTCTGTTATTTGAATTAATACCCCCCATAAAATTGAGTCTATGCATTGAAATAATAGCTGGTTTACCCCAATTAAATGCGGCTTCGATTCTTTCGAATGCGTCTTTTTCCCAGTTGAAATCAGGTTTTTCGGCAGGTTCAAAAAAAACATTCCTTGTAACACATCTTACCCCATGATCCAATTTTTTACCTTGCCAAACTCGAACATTTTTCAACGAATTATCCGTTGAGAATTCCGGATGCAATTGAATCATTTTACCTTGAAGCAATTCAATCTTATTTTCGCTCAATGTTTCATTTAATTCATTAATCCAAATATATCTGGGTGGAATAAAGGATTTTGAACGAAATCCGAAAATAGTTTCGAATATTCTTTGAGCATCGCTTATTGACTTTTTGAACGCTGAAATTTGTATTTTTTCAGAAGCATGAAAAGCGGATGAAAAATTGATGCCTGTTCTTTTGGTGTAATTGGAAGGATGGCCCCATACTCCTAAACCGAATGCATATAATGTTTCAGAATCTCCAGAATTAAGTGCTTTGAGCCATTCAAACGGTTGCAAATGTTCTCGGCCATGAAGTTGAGGTATAATAATACCCTCAGCCATTGCAAGCTTTATAGAATCGAAAGTATCTAAATTGCCTTGTTCTTGCTTATATGTTTCTAAAAATTCTTGATAATGATACTCATGAAAGTTGGATTGTTTTATTTGTTCAAAATTGGGATTTGCAACAATAAAATTTGCGGTAAGCTTCAAACTATTTCCGATTGAATCTTTTAAAGAATTAAAGTACTCAACTATTGCTTTAATATCTTCTACATTTTCTAAACCATCATTTGAATTATATGGGCATTTATCAACTGGGATGCCGTAATTTAGTAAACTTTCAAACACTTGTTTAGACGGCATTCTTACACTACCCCAATCGTCCGATTCAATAACCAGAATGCGTTTACTAATACGTTTTCCAGGTATGTTTTGTAAATTGTATTTAAGTTTATTTTTCAAATAAAGGAACTTAAATTAATGCTATTATTTTATCACACTTTTGGGATTTCAATTATAAACGTGCATCTGAAATCTCTTTGCTCAAGATTCCTTTCACATCATATATAACTTGATTTGATGATTTTACAAGATTCAAATTTGCAAATTCCTTATGTGCAACCGCTAGAATAATTGCGGAATAATCATTTAAATCATTGGGATTTAATGAATTTAAAATATTCACATTATATTCATGTGCAACTTCTTCTTTATTTGCCCAAGGATCAAAGATATCTACCTGCAAATCAAAACTTTTTAATTCATTATAAATATCAATAACTCTTGTATTCCTTACGTCTGGGCAATCTTCTTTGAAAGTAAATCCTAAAATTAAAGCTTTAGAATCTACGACTTTCAAATCTTTCCTAAGCATTAATTTCACAACTTCAGTTGCAACATGTTTACCCATTGAATCATTCACTCTTCTACCGGCAAGAATTATTTCCGGATGGTATCCTATTTCTTGGGCTTTTTGCGCTAAATAATAAGGATCCACACCAATACAATGTCCTCCTACTAATCCAGGTTTAAACTTCAAAAAATTCCATTTCGTACCCGCTGCTTCCAACACTTCATTGGTATCTATTCCCATTATGTTGAAAATTTTACTCAACTCATTTACAAATGCAATATTTATATCTCTTTGTGAATTTTCAATAACTTTAGCAGCTTCTGCTACTTTAATACTACTTGCTTTGTAGGTTCCAGCAACAATTACTGATCTATATAATTCATCTATAAAATCTGCTGCCTCTGGAGTAGATCCACTAGTAACCTTTAAAATTTTAGTAACCGTATGTTCCTTGTCTCCCGGATTAATACGTTCTGGAGAATATCCACAGAAAAAGTCAACATTAAATTTCAAGTTAGAAATTCGCTCTAATACTGGAACCATTTCGTCTTCAGTAACACCAGGATACACAGTGCTTTCGTAGATTACAATATCATCAGCTTTCAAAACTTTTGCAATCTGTTCGCTTGCTTTAATCATTGGGGTAAGTACCGGTCGATTAAATTTATCTGTCGGAGTTGGAACAGTAACGATAAAAACAGAGCATTCCGATAGAAATTTAGAATCAGTTGTAACCAATAAGCCATTAGTCTCTTCGCTTTTTTCACTTGAAAGTAGCACACTCTTTAGCAATTCGTCTTCAACTTCCAATGTAAAATCATTACCATTTGCTAATTCATTCACTCTTTTTTCGTTGATATCGAAACCAATTACTTTATATTTTTCAGCAAATGCAACGGCTAAAGGTAAACCTACATACCCTAAACCAATGATGGCAATTTTAGGTTGTTTGTTCCAAGTTTTCATAATTATTAATTGTTCTTATTGGGATTTTAATGTTGTTAGAATTTGATTAAACTCTTGAATTTGATTCAAGTTTGCAGGATTCCCCCTGCGTTTAGAAATGTATTCTGGACCTAAAAAAACAATAGCTGGAATTTTAATAAGCGTTCTTAAAATTTCCTTAAAAAAAAGTTTTATTCTATAGGATCCTGAAGTTTTAAGAATAATTTTATTGAGTTTTAAAAATTGATAATCAATTAATTTCTTTTTTGAAAGAACTCCAACCTCTTCGTAATAATAAAGTATTTGATTCAATATAATAAAGGATTTACCTTTCAAGCAACAATACAAGAAATCATTGTCTTCGCCCACTGAAAGTCGATTATCATATGAACAATTAGTGGCGTGTTCTAATTTAATCATTGTGCATGCTGGAGGGCTTGGAAAATTGAAACTTTGATAATTCAGAATTGGATAATCAGATGACAAACCTCGATAATTTATCAATTCAAACTTTAAATCATACGACCCTACTAAACTCCCACAGACTGCTATTTCTGGATGTAATTTAAATGCCTCGATTTGCAATTCTAATTTCTGAGGATGGTATAAATCATCTGCGTCTAAAAATGCTAAAAAATCACCCTGAGCATTTTCAAGCGCAACCTGACGGGCATTCCCTCTTCCACCATTCTTATCTAAATGAATTATTTTAAATTTGGGATGGGATTCGTATTTACTCAAAATTAATCTTGTTCCATCAGTACTACAATCATTAACTACGACGCAAATCCAATTTTCATAGGTTTGATTTAATAAGGATTTAATAGCCAATTCAATGGTTCTTTCCCCATTAAATACAGGCATTGTTACAGAAACTAGGGGATTAATTTTTGAATACATCTAATATAAATTTTATCAACTTCAAAAATCATACCAATTGCACCCAGGGAATTCCCTCCCAATTTGGGGGATTTTCAAGAGTTTCAAATTGTGCTACTCGTATTTTTCTCTGTAGTATTGGTTCCGCTTTTTGAATCAACTTGTGCATGTAATCTTTATTCACTTTCCCTACCACAACAATATCCAAAAATGGACCAATTTTTCCCTCAGCCCAATCATGTGTTAAATATACTCGATCTACATCACCCAATCGATCAAACACCTTTTCAACTAATGCATCTATACCAAATTGTTTTAGTATAAACCCTCTTAAATTTTCAAATAATGGATGCTTTGTATTTGCTTTATATTGTTTCTGATTGGAATCTGAATTCTCAACTATTTCAATGAGTTTAACAGAACTTAATTTATTTAGCTCATATCTAACTGTATTAGAACTAACTCCAAACTCCTTTTCTAAACCACGTAAATAAACTGTATTGTTAGGATTCAACAATAACTTAGTCAGGAGTTTAACTCTAATTTTACCTTGTATTAATGTTTCAATCATTATACAGCTTCGCCACTTCAGTTACATTGATTTTTGTAAACTGACACAATTTCGAGTAACAAAAGTACTCAATTCATGTTAACTAAGTATTCAATTTATATGAATGTCTATTTTTTTTTGTGAACCGTATTTTTTGTATATCTATTTTACATTAACATTAATTACACTGATAATCAACCAATTTTTGTAATAAAATATTAAGAATTTGGTGACATACTAATCAAATATCAAACGATTTCGGTTGAAAATTTATCCCCTCACTTCATCGTTTTGTGAAAAACTATTTCCTCTTTTACCTGGCTA
>CAYPYX010000023.1:23029-29849 GCA_964415065.1 uncultured Rhizobium sp. | reverse complement strand
TTTTTACCAATTTTAGTAATGTTTTTTTGGTTAACTTGCTATAAACAAACCGCTATGCGCATCCCCCGAAATGAAAAGTAAGTATCTCTTCCTAACATTCATTCTAATTTTGAGTTTTTCTAATAATCTAAAGGCTCAAGATTCTACCAATGTAATCAACTGTAATTTAGAGCTTTATGGTAACAAAGATGTATATTTTTGTGAAAATTTCTTTGTGTTTTTTGAAATAGAGGGTAAGATTTATGCTCCCGCTGATCCTAGTAAAAAAACTAGAAGTATTGTTGTTCCTGACAACATTCCTTTGGATTCCACCGAGATTAAGATATGTATTTATTACAAAGAGTCTGTATATAGTTTCTCCAAAATGGCAAGTGTTTTAAGTAAAAAAAATCGTCATATATGGCTTATAAAAATAGGTAGAGATCCTTTAACATTTTCGGATGAAAATTACCCAGAATATTCCAAAATACGCAATATTGATCTTTCCCTAGGTACAGGAATAGGTGAGAGTTTAAGGAGATTAGGTTCATATGATAATGAAATAAAAGCTCGTCTAAATCAACTTAATCGCAGTCAGGAAAATGAAAAATAAATTAGTGCAATTATTGGTCTTATTGATTCTAAGTCATTCAGGAAAACTTCTGGCCCAAAATTTTCCAAGGGAAATTAATTGCCGATTAAGTGTATATGGTAACAAAGAGGCTATTTTTTGTGAAAATTTCTATGTTTTTTTTATTGTTGACGATCGAGTTATATTAACTTTCGATGATGATTTCCATACTACAGAGATAGTAGTACCTAAAGAAATTTCATCGGATACTACACAGTTTTACGTTTGTGTTTTTTATAAAAATGATTTATTTTTATTCTATGAAAAAGCAAATATTTTGCACTCCAAAACTTGGGAAATTGAAGTTGGTAAAAATCCATTAGATGTATCAGACCCCTATTATCCAGAAAACATTAAATTCAGGGAGATTACTGTTAATTTCGGACAAAAAAAAGAAACTTATACATCTGACAGATTTTACTTAAAAGATCTGAAAAAACGAGTTAATAATCCAGACATAAAGTATAAATATGAATAATCGATTTGATCGATATTTTATAAGCAGGTTGAAGGTTATTATTCTATTTCCATGTTAATGATTTCAGGTTTGTGTTTTACTGAGATTATATAATTATGTTCGGAATGACAGCATAAGTTTAAAATTTGAAAAAATCTAACTTTGGGGGAAGTGATTTGATTAACTTGTATCTTGATTTTTCCCTCAATCGTTAAAAGTCTTAGAAAAGATAATTATCCCTAACTTGCGGCCACATTCCTATGGGGAACAATTTTATGCCGGATTTTATTCAATTAATTGCCGTTCCGAACCAAATTTCAGAACAAAATAAAGAAATTATTGTCGCACTGATTAGCGGTTATCCCTTCGATATTTTTGATACCGATTCAGATGAAAATCAAGTGCTTGCCTACGGGCCATCTGCCGATTTTAACTCCGAACTCATCCAAGAAATTCAAGCCATACTAGCCGATTTTGTGGATTCCCTAGAATGGAACTACATCGAAAAAGAAAATTGGAATGAACAGTGGGAGAAAAACTTCTTCGAACCCATTTCTATTGGCCATGTGCATATCCGTGCACCCTTCCATCCCCAACAAACAGAAGGAATCGTAGTAACAATCGAACCCAAAATGAGCTTCGGTACCGGACATCATGCTACAACGCAAGGGGTTATAGAACAAATGCTTCAGTTTATCCCCCATCTGCAAAACAATAAAGTACTCGATATGGGAACAGGAACCGGCATCCTCGCCATCGTTGCCGAAAAACTCGGAGCTTCTGAAGTGCTCGGAATTGAAATCGACGATTGGGTGGTCGACAACGCCAACGAAAATATCGAGAAAAATAATTGCGAAAAAACCAAAATTGAATGCGGCACCGCTGCCAATTTGCAACCCATCGAAAACGAATACTACGACACCGTAATTGCCAATATTCATCGCGAAGTCATACTGGAAGACCTTCCCGAATACGCTAGAGTATTGAAAACCAACGGACTCATGCTCATAAGTGGCATTCAACCTCCCGATTATGCAGCCGTAACTCAAAAAGCAGCTGAATGCGGATTACAACCATTGGTCGAAAAAACCAACGGCGAATGGGGTGTATTGGGTTATCTGAAAAAGTGAACGTAAATTTGAGTTTTTAAAAACTCCATTACGTTGTCAGGAATTATACGCTTATTAACCGATGCTGTAGCCAATCAAATTGCTGCAGGAGAAGTCGTTCAACGACCCTCCAGTGCCGTGAAAGAATTGCTTGAAAATAGCATCGATGCCGGAGCCGATCAGATTAAATTATTAATTAAGGATGGGGGAAGTACGCTCATTCAAGTAATTGATAACGGCAAAGGAATGAGTGAAATCGATGCGCGCATGTGCTGGGAACGTCATGCCACATCCAAAATACGGAAAGCACAGGATTTATTCGCTCTTAATACCTACGGTTTTCGCGGGGAAGCGCTGGCATCCATTGCCGCTGTTGCGCAAGTAGAAATGAAAACCAAACGCCAAGAAGACGAAATGGCGGTGTACATTCGAATTGAAGGCAGTGAAGTAATTGATCAGAAATTGGATTCCGGTGTTAATGGTACCTCCATTTCAATTAAAAATCTGTTTTTTAACATTCCTGCTCGACGTAACTTTCTGAAATCCATTTCCGTTGAAACCAAACACATCTATGAAGAGTTTCAACGCCAAGCTATGGCCAATCCCCAAATTACATTCCAACTATATAACAACAATCACGAAGTATTTAATTGGCCAGCAACTTCCTTGCAAGAACGAATTAAAGATATTCTAGGAACCAAAAAAGGCGAAGATTTTATCGTGTTTGAAGAACATACAGAAATTGTACAAATCAAAGGTTTCGTAGGACCTCCTCAAATGGCGAAAAAAACTCGAGGGGATCAATACATGTTTGTAAATCAACGATTTATAAAAAGTCCTTACTTTCACCATTCCATCATGCAGGCCTTGGAAGGAAGTTTGGAAAAAGACAGTTTCCCGTCTTATGTGATCTTTTTTGAAGTAGCCCCAGATAAAGTCGATGTGAACGTACATCCCACCAAAACTGAAGTAAAATTTGAGGATGAAAAATACATTTACGATATTCTGAAAGTATCTGTTCGAAAAGCATTTGGAAGTCACTTATTGCCCAATCAGCAAAATATTTTTCAGCAAAATGATTTCAACGATTGGATTTCTCAAGATGTTCGAGGTGGGAGTTTAAATACGCCATCATCGAATCCGATTGATTTCCTACAATCGGATCGCGTAAACCCATTTCCTAAGGATTCGAATAAATCTTCGTATAACCCATTCGGGAACAGTCCTCAAAAATCGCGCTACGAGAGTCAAGATTGGCAAAAAATTTTAGGTCCCATTGATTCAGAGTCCAACATAGGATTGAGTCGCAGCGAAGCGTTCAGCGATCGGGGAAATACTGCGAATTCCGTAAACTCACCTTTTCAACGTGCAGAATCGCTGCTACCCCATGCAGATTCAACCATTCAAATTTCAGGTAGTTTTCATTTAGGAGAGCGTTTGCTAACAGCCAACATGGGGGGCACATTGCATATTTTCGACTTAAAACTAGCACAGCAGCACATCCTTTACCACCAGTTCTTGGATCAATTGGAAAAATCCAAGGCCATCACTCAACAACTGCTGTTCCCGAGAACCATTGAGCTCAATCCGTCTAAAATTACAGTTTTATTGGAAATCATGGATTCAGTGAAGAGTTTGGGGTTTGATTTGGGACATTTTGGAGGCAATTCATTAATTATCAATGGTGTGCCGGCTCAATTATCGAATATCGACGAACAGAAGTCCATCGAAAAACTCCTAGAAGATTATTTAAATACACAAGGGAACATCAAATTGGAGAAAAATCAATCGTTGGCACTGAGTATGGCTCGTCAAAGTACATCGGCTCAATCCATGCTTAAATCGCAAGAAGAAATCCAGTATTTGGTGCAGGAGTTGTTCAAAACGCCCAACCCGCAGTTCACATTTGATGGAAAACAAATATTTATCACGTTAGGTCCAGATGTTATATTTGACCTGTTTCAAAAATCAAAAAAATCATGATTAGTAATTTACCACCCGCACTCAAGAATATCCTGATAATCATGATATTAGGCGCCATGGCTCAAACTGCCTTGCCCAACATTGGCATTGATCCGTACCAATGGTATTTGTATTATCCCGATAGTTCTAATTTCCGGATTTGGCAGTTAATTACGCACATTTTTTGTCACGGAGGATTCAGTCACATTCTTTTCAACGCCATAGCCTTGTTTTCTTTTGGGATGGTAGTTGAATACAGATTGGGAACAGCGCGTTTCCTGAAGTTGTTCTTTATCAGCGGATTAGGCGCAGTATTGCTTCATTTTGTTTGGATTGGTTATCAAGTTTATTCTCAAGCAGGTACATTTTTCCCGAATCTAGCTGCGGGTCAAGATTTCGTGCAGTATCCACCCATGTTGGGTGCCAGTGGTGCATTATATGGGGTGATGACCGCATTTGCGGTATTGTATCCCGAAGAACGCATGATTTTCTTGTTCATTCCTTATCCCATTAAGGCCAAATTTTTGGTGCCTGGAATCATTGCAATCGATGTAATTTTTGGACTTTTGGATTTAGAATCCGACAACATCGCCCATTTTGCGCATATTGGCGGAGCTTTGTTAGGATTCATTATTGTGAAATTTTGGCAACGTAAAAACAACTATGTTTAATCGATATTCCGGTCGCTCTTGGAGCGGTGGCAATTCTTTTTTCCGTTTTCGTTCTCAACCCTTTGGTCCATACCCAACGGCTGTTTCGCACCTTATTTGGGTGAACGTTTTGGTTTTTTTGGGGATAGTAATTTTAAAAATAATTCCAGGTTGGGGTCTTTGGGGTTCAATGAGTGATGGATTGGTGCATTATTTATCTTATCGTCCCGCTGATTCCCTAGTGCTCAATATTCATTCTTTTTTCACCTCCATATTCGTGCATGGAGGTTTGTTTCACATCTTGGGAAATATGCTTTGGCTGTACTTTATTGGTGTGATACTCGAGGATTTAATTGGTAAAAAACACATTTACCGACTATTTCTAGGTGGTGGAATTGCTGGGGTGGCTTTGTATGCACTTTTTAGTTATTTCAACGGAAGTGTTTATCCATTAATTGGCGCATCAGCAGGCATTTCCGCCATTATTTTGGCCACCGCTTATTTCACACCTCACTATCGTTTGATGCTCTTTGGTGTAATTGAGGTGGAATTGCGTTGGATTGTTGTTGCCAAAATAGTTTTTGATTTTCTGGGGATGTTTGGAACATCGAATTCAGGCGGTTATCAGGCTCACATAGGTGGCTACCTATTTGGCTTGGCTTACATCACTGAACTCAAAGGGGTTTGGAATTTTCCAAGTGTGAATTTCTCTCCCAAGAAAAAACCCAAACGTTCAGCCAATGTATCCATCAATAATGCAAAAAGCAGTGCTGGTCCAACTCAAGATGAAATTGATCGAATTCTCGATAAAATCAGTTCAGGTGGTTACGATAGTCTCTCGAAAAAAGAAAAAGAAACCTTATTTTCAGCAAGTAAAAAGAAATGAGTGTTTTGGTCAAGCTGTTCAATATGATCATATTTCCAGTAACTTTGGTTATTGGAGTACTTCTGTTGATCAGCGGACAAACTCCCAATGTTTCCCCACTTATTAGCTCTGATTTACCATTATTGGGGTTGGCTTTTCCCGTTTTATTTCTAATCAACTTTTTGCTTCTGTTGTATTGGTTGATTCAATTAAATTGGAAAACCCTATTCCCTGCTGCATTTTTATTTTTGAATTTAGGTCAAGCAAGTTTGTATTTGCAATGGAATTCAAAATTGGATTTTCCCGCTGCCGACGATGCAGTACAAAAAATCAAAGTGGTGAATTACAACGTAGGGTTGTTCGGCCATTTTTCTGAAACCTGGACATTTGATTCCGTTTGTGAAATCCTCAATCAACAAAAAGCCGACGTTATATGCTTGCAAGAAGTTTACGCAAAAACAGGCTCTTTGGAAGCGGAAATGTTGCGTTTGAAAAAAGCTACAAGCAAAAAGTATGCGGCTGTTTATAAGCTAAACAAGAAACGACAATACGGAATGGTCATTTTATCGGATTTCAAAATCGACCGTTGGAAACGAATCAAATTCAAAGATCAATCGGGCAACATGGCCATGTATGCAGATTTAATCCTAGATAAAAATGCCTCAAACGACGAAGATTCCAAAGAAGGAAAATTGCGTATTTACAACGTACATTTACAATCCTTCCGTTTCAATAAAAGCGATTACAAAACAATTGAAAAAGTAAAAAATGATTCGAATTTATTGGAATCCGAAACCGATGGTTTAATACAGCGCATGAAAATGGCATACATCAAACGTGCCACCCAAGTAGAAATTCTTCATGAAAATATCCGAGATTGTCAATTAAATAAAATTGTGGTCGGCGACTTCAACGATGTACCCGTTAGCTATTCGTACCGAACAATTGCAACGGGACTCAATGACGCTTTTATAGAACGAGGAAATGGTTTAGAAACTACATACAAAGGACCATTCCCCAGTTTCCGAATTGATTATATATTGTTTTCGGATCCCTTGGTTTGCGAACAATATGAAAGTTTCAAAAACGTACCCGGCGATCACAAAATGATCACCGCGAAGTTCAACACCGGAATTGAACTTAACCCACTTCCTTGAATTTATACCT
>CAYPYX010000023.1:0-22929 GCA_964415065.1 uncultured Rhizobium sp. | reverse complement strand
TCTATGCTAACCAGCAGAATCTTCTGCAGAACTGGAATTGAACTTAACCCACTTCCTTGATGGTTAAAGTCTAGGTGCTCGATGGCACACTTCCCAAGGTATAGTTTCAATCAACTACTGTTGTCCGCTCATGCGTTGCAATTCCATAATGGTTCTGCGAGCAGCATAAAATTCTGGCTCAGCATCCAAAGCTTTTTTCAAGGATTCAGCAGCTCCCAATACATTGCGTTGTGCATTTTTGATGAGTGCATCTAAATAATAAAAAGCTGCAGCCGCATTCACGTTTTCGGTAATTTGAGCTTGAATGTGTTCCATTTTGACTTTCTTTTTCGAAATATCTGCCAATTTCAATGAACTTTGAACCATAGAATCAGCAACACCAATTTTGTTTCGTGCAATTTCTATAAATGTCATATCCCAGTAATAGGTCATATCTCCGGTTTCCTTCCACATTTGTGCAAACATATCGAACGATGCGGTATCTTTACCTTCCTCAAGAAGTAGTTTTGCTTTAATATCTCTTAGGAAGAGGTTATTGGGGTTTAATTTTAATCCCTCCTCAGAATAATACTTGGGTGTAGCAGGATTACGCACTGCACCTGGAGTAACACGATAAAAATAATGATAATATGCTAATGTGTCGTAAGCCCATTTTCCTATGCTTGAATCGTTTGCTAACCACAATGTTAAAGTAGATATTACCGTTTCACGATCTTTACTTTTAGATGCCATTGTGTATGCCTTTTCCATGGCGTTGGACGAGTTCTTTGTAGAGTCACAAGAGCTTATTGCAAACGAAAACGCAATAACCGTTAGAAAGAAATAGTTCGATTTTTTCATTAACATAAAAACAAATGTACGTATTTTCAGATGATTAAAATATGCTGTTGGGGTTGCACTGTTTCATTTAGGGATTATACGGCTTCATTTAAGGATTGAATCGCTTAACGATATGAACTCGTTAGGCAGTATGAACCCGTTTATTTGGGTGAAATCGTTATGCGAAATGAACTGATTATGCGGCGTGAACTCGCTTCAAATTAAATTCGTCTTTTAAAACATGGTAAGCCATTTCAGCATAATATGCCAATGCATCAATGATGGATTTCAAATCGGCAGAATTGAATTGACTTCCAGAGATTCGATAAGAAATAACCACAATATTATCTTTAGGGTTGTATGAAAATTTACCGGATAATAGATTCAAATTTACTACCAACAACTCTTCCAGAAATTCTGCTCTTTTCACCGTTGGAGCATAACAAAATGGAATTGTCACTTGGAAAATACTGGAATCCTCTTTGAATATAAAGTAGTTCCAGGGAGTTGATTGCTCGTCTTTCCAAGCATCAATATACACGGGCATTTCATCTTTCAATAATACCCATTGGCCTTGATCATCCGACTGCGCGTCTTCCTGACTCAAACCCATTGCTTGAATACCTTCGGCTACTTTATTAATCAATTCGGTTAATTCCATACGGCAAAGTTACGAATTACTTATGCAAGGTTTCCATGAAATTGATTTGTTTGATTGATAATTCGTCGTAAATTGCGGAACTTAGTGTACAATTGACACCATTAAAAAATTACGTCCATGAATAAAAAAATTCAACCATATTTTTTAGCTATTAGCTTATTGACAGGTGTATTCGCTTGTCAATCCCCCAAAAAAAATGAGGAAATTCAAAAGCCATTTTATGCACCTGAATGGTCCAAAAATGCTGTAATTTATGAGGTAAACGTTCGTCAGCATTCCCAAGATGGAAGCTTTAACTCCGTTACAAAGGATATTCCTCGAATCAAAAATTTGGGAGCTGATATTTTGTGGATCATGCCCATCCATCCCATAGGAAAAAAGAACCGTAAAGGTGGTTTGGGTAGCTATTACAGCGTTCAGGATTACCAAGGAATCAATCCTGAATACGGTAATTTGGATGATTTTAAGAAATTAGTGAAAACAGCACACGATCATGGTATGAAAGTCATCATTGATTGGGTGGCCAACCATACCGCTTGGGATAATCAATGGATCATCGATCATCCAGAATGGTACTCCAAAGATTCAGCAGGAAACATTGTTACGCCTTGGGATTGGACGGATGTAGCGAAGCTGAACTTTGAAAACAAAGAGCTCAGAAAAGCCATGATTGAATCCATGGAATACTGGATTAAAGAAGCAGATATTGATGGATTCCGTTGTGATGTTGCATTTATGGTACCTGCGGATTTTTGGAAAGAAGCTCGTACGGAACTTGAAAAAACCAAACCCGTTTTCATGATGGCAGAAATGGAAGCACAGACTGAAATCAGCAAGGATTACAAAGCCTATTACGAAAATGCCTTCAACGCCAATTATGCCTGGGCATTTCACGGCACTGCTCATGAAGTAGCTAAAGGTAAAAAATCAGGTGCCGACTTCATCAAATATTTAAATGAAAACTACAAACAAATCCCTCAAGACGTATATAAAATGCATTTCATTACCAACCACGATGAAAACACTTGGAATGGAACCATAGACGAAAAATTCGGGAATCAGTGGAAAAAATGGTCGATGCTTTGCTATACCTTACCTCAGAGTTTCCCTTTGATATACAGCGGACAAGAGGCCAACAATACCAAAAGATTGGAGTTTTTTGAAAAGGATCCTATCGTTTGGGGAGATACTACTCAATATGCTTGGTATCGCAAAATGAATCATATCAAACACAGCTATTCTGCTTTAGATAATGGAACTTGGGGTGCCACTACAAACTGGATTAAACTGCCAGGAGAATTGGATAATAAAGTAATTGCTTTCGAGAGAATCAATAAAAATGGAGAAGGTGTTTTGGTGTTGGCCAATCTTACCAATGAGAAATTGGATTGTACATCGTTAGTGGCTCCTAACAGCAGTTTCATGAAAAAAGTATTGGTTTCTGAAAATGTAGATTTCGCTAAAACTCAGAGCGTGCCTGTTGTTTTAAAGGATGCTACTTCTTTCGTGGTAATTGAAATCCAAAAATAACTGACTCCCTATTCAACCTGAGACTGTAAAATAAAAATATCATGCAAAGCACCTATTCCTCATCAAAACCCAAATTATCAGTAATCCAAATCATCAACATGAGTATTGGATTCATGGGAATTCAATTTGGTTGGGCATTACAAATGGCCAATATGAGTGCCATTTACGAATATTTGGGTGCTGAACCCGATAAATTACCGTTTTTATGGTTAGCTGCTCCGCTTACTGGACTAATAGTACAACCCATTATTGGATACTGGAGCGATAGAACCTGGCATCCTAAATTAGGTAGAAGAAGACCATTTTTCTTGGTTGGAGCTATTTTAAGTTCTATTGCATTGATTTTTATGCCCAATAGCTCATCTTTATGGATGGCAGCGGGATTGCTTTGGATATTGGATTCTTCTATCAACATTTCGATGGAACCATTCCGCGCTTTTGTTGCAGATAAACTTCCCGAAGAACAAAGAACCCTCGGATTTTCCATGCAGAGTTTATTTATTGGTTTGGGATCGATAGTAGCGAGCTCATTACCTTGGATACTTTCTCATTGGTTCGGAATTACCAATAAGGCAGAATCGGGAACCATTCCATTCAATGTAAAAATCAGCTTCTATATCGGAGCTGCAGCGTTTATCATTTTTGTACTTTATACCGTATTTACCACCAATGAGTATCCTCCTGCTGAACTGAACAATCGCGAAAAAGTAAAGGAATCAAAAAAAGGATTTGGTGCAGGATTAGTCGAAATTGCTCATGCCATTACTCACATGCCGAAGCGTATGCAACAGTTGGCTTTAGTGCAGTTTCTTACTTGGCCCGGATTGTTTTTGATGTGGTTTTATTACACACCTGCTGTTGGTCGGTTTATTTACGGTGGCGATCCTAATGGAAGCGCAGAGTTGAAACAATTATATACCCGAGGAACTGAATTTGCGGGTCTTACCTATTCTTTCCAAAACATTGTAACTTTCTTATTTGCATTTGCTTTACCATTCATTGCCGGTAAAATCAAAAACAAATACACCCACATGCTTTGCTTATTCATTGGGGGTGCAGGATTGATTAGCATTCAATTTGTTTCGCACGATAACGTGCTGATGTTATACGCTGTTATGGGAGCAGTGGGTATCGCATGGAGCAGTATATTATCTATGCCCTACAGCATGCTAAGTGGTTGTTTGCCCGAAGAAAAAATTGGTATATATATGGGTATTTTCAATTTCTTCATTGTACTTCCTGAAATCATTGCAGCGTTATTCTTTGGTCCCGTAATGGAAAATATCCTTCACAATAACCAAATTCATGCCGTAATGGTAGGCGGAGGTTTACTCATAATCGCCGGAATTTTAACCGTACGAATTAAAGAGTAGTATCTTGGGATTCAGGATTCTTGGAGAATTTCCACATCAATAATCCAAACAAAGCAGTGCCTAGTCCCATAAGGGATTCTGTGGTTTTATCGTTCATAAAAAACCAGGCAACCGTGCTGGTCATAACAATAAAAATAATCGGTGTTACAGGATAACCGAATGCTCGATACGTATCGGGTTTTCCATGCGTGAATCGCATTTTTATCATCCCCAAAACCGTTAACAATGTAAATAAGCTCAAGGTAAACGCTACATAATAAATCAAGGATTCAAAATCCATGGTAAATAACATCACCAAACTCATTATTCCTTGAAAAACAATTGCATTTTGAGGCGATCCTTGACGATTTTCTATAGCTAATTTGCGACCAACATTCATACGTTCGAACATGGATTTCAATACACGAGGCCCCGTAAAAATCATACTAGAAATGGTTGAAACCAATAAAATACTGATGACTCCACCCATTAAACTTCCAATGGTATTCCCAAATAATGCCTGAGCAGCCACCAAACCCACTTCTTTCTTTCCTACCAAATTTCCCCAATCTGTAGAAAACATAAAAACGTAGTTCAACAATAAATACAAAACCATAACGACCAATGTACCTAAAACAATACTTCTTGTCAGGTTTTTATGAGGATCTTTTACGCTACCTGCGATATAAGCAGTTGCATTCCATCCGCTGTATGCAAATGAAACCCAAACCAGTCCCACTGAAAATGCGGGCATAAACCATGTTCCACTCCAAATTTCTTTCCAGGAATCAACTGAAGGTAAAAATGATACTATCTGATTACCGTAGGTGAGTATTTTGGAGGAATCGCGAAAAATAAATCCAAAAACTACAAATGTCAAAATGATCATTACTTTGGCAAGAGTGGATATGCGTTGGAAAAACAGTCCCCATTTAACACTTTTAATGTGAATCAAGGTAATACCTATGATGACCAAGGCACCCATCCATTTACCCCAGAGACTTCCATCCCCCGAAAGTCCGCAAATACCTTCCAAATATGCACCTAAAGCCAGGGCTGCACCTGCTACTGGGGCGGTAAAGCCCACGGTTGTACTCACAAATCCTGCCATGAATCCCACCGAAGGATGAAACAATTCCGATAAAAAATAAAATTCTCCACCGTCTCTGGGCATTCGATTGGCTAATTCCGCGTAACAAAACGCCCCGGTTAAGGCAATTAATCCCCCGAAAACCCAAAGCATAAGCAGCGTAAAACCATTTTGAATACTAAATAGCTGGTATCCCAAACTGGTAAAAACGCCTGTTCCCACCATATTCGCAACCACTATACTCGTGGCAGACCAAAAGTCAATTGTACGTTTAGATTCTGAACTCATTGAAGCCTCAATATTACAACGGAAATTGGGAACTTCGGTGTAATTAGCATGGCTGACTTTGTTGCTTTGCCGTTAATGCACTTATTTTGCCGTATGATTTCTAATGATCCCCGTTTTCTAACCATCGATATTCACACGCATATTCTTCCCTCGGATCTACCGAAATGGAAGGAAAAATTTGGATATGGTGAATTCATTACACTCGAACACCATAAACCCTGTTGCGCTAAAATGATGATGGATGGCGATTTCTTCCGAGAAATTGAAAATAACTGCTGGGATGCAGATCAACGAATTCATGAATGCAACAACTTTCATGTGGATGTTCAAGTTCTAAGCACCGTGCCAGTCATGTTCAGCTATTGGGCAGAGCCTAAGCATACACTAGAAATTGCCAAATACTTAAACGACCATATTGCCGATATCGTTCAACGTTATCCGAAGCGATTTGTTGGTTTGGGAACCTTACCTATGCAGCATACCGAATTAGCCATTCAAGAACTACGTCGTTGCAAAGAGATTGGTCTAAAAGGTATTCAAATTGGATCACATATTAATGATTGGAATCTGAATGAACCTGCATTATTCCCCATTTTCGAAGCCATGCAGGACTTAGATATGGCTTTGTTCGTGCATCCTTGGTGGTATTCGGCCAAAGTAAAAATGCCCAAATATTGGTTGCCTTGGCTGGTGGGCATGCCTGCCGAAACTTCGTTGGCTATTTGTTCTATGATTTTCGGGGGAATTTTTGAACGTCTTCCCAATTTAAGAGTTGCATTCGCGCATGGAGGTGGTGCATTTCCCGCAACTTTAGGGAGAATTGAACACGGTTGGCAAGCACGTCCAGATTTAGTAGCCGTGGATAATGTTCACAATCCCAAAAAATATATGGGCCAATTCTGGTTCGATAGTCTCGTTCACGATCCAAAAATGTTACAGATGATTGTTGATCTTGCCGGTAAAGAACGCGTTTGCTTAGGAACCGATTATCCTTTCCCGTTGGGCGAAGACATTCCAGGAGAATTAATCAAAAATAGCGGTTTGGATTTAAATACTCAGGAATGGTTATTGGGAAAATCCGCATTGGAATGGCTCAACATGAAACCTACGGACTTCTAATTATAAGCGAGTTATAGCCGGAGTAATTCACGACTTTTTAACCGGAGTAGTCCTCGACTACAATACAGGGAAAAACTACAACATTTATAGATCAGGTTAATCATTTTCAATACTTGTATTGCTGCAATTAACCTTCTCACTCACGGGTAATTCCTACCAATGATTAAGAAGGAAATTTGAGTAAATCGTTCACATTTCGTCACATTTATTAAAATAAACGACGGATTTTTACTCGGTTATAATTTTGAACCGAGGTTTTATTTATATTCGAATAAATGAAAATAAATTCGAATCCAACTAAATTAGTTTTTGCCTTAGGCGCTTTCATAGTAAATCTTCCTGTATTTGGACAACTATCCCCACAAAACGGCTTTTTCAAGCCCGGTGTATTTACCAAAAATTCAAACCAAAAAATTGTTACTTCCATGTTGATGATGGGTCAGCCCATGGACATGAAAATGGATATGGATTACGAAATGGGTGTAAAGGTTCTTCCTTCCAAAGGAGATGAACAAGTTATTTCTATATCATTTAAAAAGGCATCTGGCCAGATTGAACAAGGTGGAAACAAACAAGATATTCCCATGGATGTTAAAGCTATGGGCGAGTTCAATATTTCAACCGATAAGAATGGTGTGGTTACTCAAGTAAATGGTAATACAGAAATTCTTCAATCGCTACAACAAACAGGTATGGGTGGATTTGTAAATGGAAAACCTTACAGCCAATATATTTTCGTTAAGGAAACTAAGAAAATTGGTGACACCTGGGTTGATTCCAGTTATGCCGATAAAATGATGGTTAGTCATTACAAGTATGTATCAAATAACGGAGAAAATGCAGTGCTTGAATTGGTGGCTGATATCCACATGATTAATGATATGGAACAGCAAGGTATGAGTATTCATCAAGACTTGAAGGGAACTTTAAAAGGTCAAGTCTTGGTAAACAGAAATACCAATATGATTGTAAAAACGGAAGGCAAAATGAAAGTGGAAGGTACCATGGAAACCATGGGTCAAATGATACCATTAACTATGGAATCTGATATGCTTGAAACAGTAAAATAGATCAATGAATTAAACCCCAATTTATGAAAACCCCCTTATTAATCTCTTCATTGCTTTGGATCACAGGCTCAATCAATGCCCAAGTTATTCCTGCCTTGACAAACGGTTATCCTACTGGTGAGTACAAGCGTGAACAGCGCATCATTACCAAGTTTACTAGTCCTACCGCAACCCCAAAATCGCTGCAGTACAACATGCGTAGTGTAGGTAAATCATATGCATTTAACGATCCAAAAACCAAAAATACACGCGTTGAATACACCTATACCGAAATTTCTGGAATTAAGAGAACCGACGGTGTTGTTACTGATTTAGGAAACCCCATTGAAGACAAAACCGAGTATGCATACCGTATAATTTACGATGAAAATGGCCAAGCAGAAAGTGTTCAAGGTCGAGATGTTTATGTTGATGCTGTTATCAATGGTAATGTTCATGACATCACTCAAGGGTCTTATTACATGTATTTTTTGCACACCATGAAGCCCAGAAAATTGGGCGATACTTGGACAGATTCGATATTTTCGTATCCCCTCTTAGAACATATTCCCATGACCTTCACATTTGAAAAAATGGAAACTACTGATGAAGGTAAAACCGTGCCCGCAGATGGAAAACCTGCAGCGAGAATCAATATTTCGGGTAACTTAAATTATCCGGAGCATTACGGAATGATGGGCGATACTCCAAGAGAAATGAATTTGACAGGCACCGTAAATGGTTACATGCATGTAGATGTAAAGACCAACCGAATTTACCGAATCAAAGCAACTGTTAATTTAAAAGGCACCATCAATATCGATGGAAAAAATGAACCCTACGAGGTTGAGTTAAAAATCCACGAATGGGAAATGAATGTAAAACATTTATAATTTGGCCTTGACCAATTTTAAACTACACACATTCTAAATAGGTAATCGGTAAATCTCGTCTAGAGAAAACCCTTTAGACAATAAATACCGCATTAATTTAACTTTCAGTTCGTATTCCAATTTGGATTCTCCCTTGATGATGGATTCAACTTGCTCTTCATTTTTTAATAGAATTTTTAACTTCTTGAAAGCAATTTCATTCAACGTGTTTTGAGACGATTCGTCGGTAATCTGTTCTAAAGCAAGCAAAACCAACTTTTCGGAAACTCCTTGTCGCATCAAACCTTGTCGGATCTTGGTCTTTCCCCAGCCTTTGATTTTAAACTTTCCTCGAGCATAAGCCAAAGCAAATCGCTGCTCATTAATGAAGTTATTCTGAATCATTTCAATCAGTAAATCCTCCGATTCTTCTTTATTCAAGCCATAATCACGACATTTTTCCACTACTTGCTTTTGGCTACGTTCTTGATAAGCGCAGAATTTTTCCAACTTTTTTCGAGCTGTGGGGATGTCCAATCGCTTCGGCTTCGCTTCATTAAATTCACCTGTATTACGATTCCAGCTCATTATTGCAAAAATACACGAAAATGTAGTCTCTAATATTTTACAATACACGTTATTACGAATTTGTGGATCCATTCCAACCATAGTTTCCATAAATCCTTATAAACTGCTGACAGATTTTCAGCTAACACGATTTTCATCCCCCAAAAACAAAAAAATCTGACAAACCAATGCCTCTCCAAAGGCTTTGAACCTTAGCAAACTGACACTTTTTCATATTTCATTCATTGGAACAGTCTTTGATGCTTGCCAAAGCATGAAGCAAGGTCAAATTTCTGTTCAATCTGAAAATATTTTTCCCATCATTAAGAAGTTTTTGTACACGGATCAAGAAATCTTCTTGAGGGAATTGGTGAGTAACGCAGTAGATGCAACTAAAAAAATTCAAACCCTTTCACGAATCGGTGAATATTCGGAAGAATTGGGCGAGCTAAAAGTAGTAGTAAGCATTGATGAAAAAGAAAAAACCATTACTATTTCCGACTCAGGTGTGGGGATGACCGAAGATGAAATTGAAAAGTACATCACGCAATTAGCTTTTTCTGGGGCTACTGAGTTTGTAGAGAAGTGGAAAGATAAAGAACCCGAGCAAATGATTGGTCACTTTGGTTTGGGATTCTACTCCGCTTTTATGGTAGCCAAAAATGTAACCATTATTTCTAAGTCTTTCCAAAAAGACACTCAAGCTGCTGAGTGGAATTGCGATGGTACTACTTCCTACACATTGCAAAAAGGCAACCGCGAACATCGTGGAACGGATATTATTTTGCACTTAACTGATGAGGATTCTGAAACCTATTTGAGCAAGTGGAAAATCCGCGAACTATTAAGAAAATATTGTCGTTTCCTTCCCATACCCATTGAATTTGACGGAGAAGTTATAAATAACACACATCCAATATGGACCAAAAAGCCATCGGAATTGCAAGATGAGGATTACAAGAAATTCTTTGAGGAATTGTATCCTATGCAAGAAGCTCCTTTATTCCACATTCACATCAACACAGATTATCCATTTAACTTAACCGGTGTATTGTTCTTCCCCAAGATTAACCATGCAATTGATAATCGTAAAGACCGAGTTCAATTGTATAGCAATCAGGTTTTTGTGACGGAGGATGTAAAAGATGTATTACCTGAATTCTTGGTCCTTTTACAAGGGGTTGTAGACTCACCAGATATCCCTTTAAATGTTTCTAGAAGTGCATTGCAGAGCGATAGTAATGTTAAAAAAATTACCGCTCACATTTCTAAAAAAGTAAGTGATAAATTACAGGAATTATTCAATGCAAATCGAGAAGATTTTGAAAGCAAATGGGAGTATTTAGACTTAATTGTTAAGTATGGAATGCTGTCTGACGACAAATTTGCTGAGCGAACCAAGGACTTCTGTTTGGTTAAAACAACCGAAAATAAGTTATACACCATTCAAGAATGGATCGACGTTTGCAAAGTAAATCAAACCGATAAAAATGGTGAAACGATAGTATTGTACACCACTGATTCACAAGCTCAACACATGAGCATCAAATCAGTTAAAGATGCAGGATATCAAGTTATTCAGTTAAATGGTCCATTGGATGTACACTTTGCTGGATTTGCTGAATCTAAATTTGAAAAGGTAAAATTCAAAGGGGTGGATAGCGCACCCGTAAATCAATTAATTGAAAAAGATGAAACTATTGAGTCTGCACTAAGCAAGGAGGACCAAGAAACCATTGAAAAATCAGTTAAATCATTGGTTAATGAAGTTGCATTTGATGTAAAAATTGAATCCTTACCTCCACAACAAGAGTTTATCAGCATTCATAAAAATGAATGGGAACGAAGAATGGAAGAATACGCAAAAATGGGACAAGGAATGCCATTTGGTGATATGGGATTAAAAAAGCACACATTGATTATCAATTCCAATCATCCATTAGCTTCTAAGATTTTGACTCAAAGTGAGGAAGTAAAAACGGATACTGTTCAATACTGCATTGATTTAGCTTTGTTAGAGAAGAACATGTTAAGTGGAGCGGCCTTAGAGCGCTTTATATCTAAAGCTAAGAATTTGATTCAGTAATCAAATTTATAATTTTATACATTGAAAAGGCCGTAATCTATGTTACGGCCTTTTTAATGTTACCACTGTAATTTCAGGAAAAATACCCATCCGACCAGGATAGCCTAAATAACCGAATCCACGGTTAACGTACAAATATTGTTTACCCTCTTTGTACAAATCCATCCATTCTTTGTAAATATACTTAGCTGGACTCCATCTGTAAAACTTCGTATCCACCCCAAATTGCATTCCATGAGTATGACCACTAAAAGTAGCTCTAATTTCAGGCTGAGATCCCAAAACTTGTTCACGCCAATGAGAAGGATCATGAGATAAAAGCAACTTAATCGAAATATCTTCAGTGCCCGTTAATGCTTGCTTTAAATTGCCATATTTAGGAAATCTGCCTTTTGCACTCCAATTTTCGACCCCAACAATGGCAATTTTTTGTCCGTTACGCTCTAAAATTCTATTTTCATCTAGCAAGAGATCCCAGCCCATTTTTTTGTGGTGACCGTACATTTGGAGCATATTTTGATGTTTAGATTCTAAGGAATCCCAGATTACATAGTCGCCATAATCATGATTTCCCAAAATGGAAAAAACACCATTTTTAGCTCTAATTTTCCCAAAAACATCGGTCCAACTCTCAGCTTCTTTAGACGTATCGTTGACGAGATCACCGGTAAAAAACACAGCATCTGCATTTTGTTCATTAATTAATTGAATTCCTTTTTCCACGGCTTCACGGTCCCAAAAACTTCCACAGTGAATATCAGAAATCTGCACAATTTTAAACCCGTCGAAAGCTTCAGGTAAACCATCAATTTTTAACGTTCTCTTTCGTACCACATAGTTATGTGCGCCTTTAACAACTCCCCAGATTGCATTGCCTAAAAAGGCCAATCCAATTCCCAATCCCAACCAATTTAAAAATTTTGAACGCGAAATACCGCCATTCGCTGAGGGCTCGAACCCAGCGGGATTCTTTGTCCAACTCGTTTTAATATCACTAAATAACCATTGAACAAATCGTTGAATGTCATCAATCAGGAGAAATAACACCCAGATAAGTTTCACCATAATTACAGCGAATGCAAGTGCGCCAATAAATCGCATGGTAATGCTAGAAACCGGAACTTGTGTCAATCGAACCGCTGTAAAAAAAACAACCATCCCAACTGAATATCCCCAGTAAACCCAAGCAACCAATTTTCGGATTCCCGGGCTAAAATTCTTAATCAGCAATTTTACACCTTGCCAACAATAAATATCGATAAAAACGAAAAGTAAGAAGAAAAAGGAGAATCCAATGATTTTGCTTTTGAACATGTTATTTTAATCTAATAATAAAAGAACCGCGAATTTCGATTATTGTTCTCAAACCAAATAAAAGTTTCGACGAACGTAAGAATTGTGATTGAATGTAAGATATGTAATATTTTGTAATAAAGGGGTCTTTTTTACAGGTAATACTCAGCGGTAATTTTAGATAGTACCTAATTTGGTGAATTTGGTTTAAATTTGTTTGTTGTTTTAGGTATCAAATCTTACTTAACTCAAATTCTTAAATACATGCGCTTGTCGAAACTTAGAATGGTTTGGATTCTAGTAATCCTGATGGTTGCTCAAAAGCCCATCCAATCACAGCAGTTGATTATTGGCGCTGGTGTTACCCCCTTTTCACCTTACTACTCATTTTCTCAATTGAGATTGAAGGTTGGTGTAACTAACGTGTTTAAAAATTTCGGTGCCTATGGGATGTGGGAAGTTAACCCTTACAATTCTTACGGAAGAGATGCAATTGGGATTAACTACCAATTGAGTTGTTTATTCCGTGTTTGGGCTGGTGTGGGAATTTTTGAAAAAGGAATTCTACGTCCACAAAATACAGTTAATCCATTAAATGGTTTACGTAAAGAAATGGGTATCGGCTACATCGCTAGATCTCGACCCATTCAATGGGAATTAGGTTATTCGTTTACCTTAGGACCCACATTTCAAATCTACTATGAAATTCCATTAGTCAAAAAAGATAGAAATGGAGACGGCATTTACAACAATGTTGATCGAAGTTTGCCTTGTGTTTTAGAATGGGAACGTAGAGATTCAACAGTTGAAATTATTGTTGATACCATTTATATCGATCCTAAACCGAGCCAACCCATTTGTGCAAATCCCTTGCCTTTGGATTCCTTCAATGATGAACGTGCTACCAACACTACCTTCTACCTTCCCGTTGCTTACGAGAAAGATCAGGTAATGCTCAATACAGATATCAAAGAAAAACTTAAGTACTACCTGGTTGGAATTTTAAGTAAACGAACTGACCTCATGGTAGAAATAGGTTCGCATACCGAGTGCGACGGTCGATCACTATACAACCTTCAATTAACACAAAGAAGAGCCGATTCCATTGCCCGTTTTATGCAAATGGAATATGGATTGGATACTTCCAGAATGATTCCAAAAGGCTATGGTGAATTTACTCCTATAAATCATTGCAACTGTGAAGGCGGTGATGTGGTAGGTTATACACCTTATTATCCCGGTGTTACTTTAAAGCAAACACCGAACTTTAATAGATTAGGACAGTTTATCGGGAATATGTATACCGAATATGAACCTTCTGAAATCGATACATTTGGTGGAAAGCTGTATATCAAATGTGATGATTTTCAAAAACGTCAAAACAATCGAATTACTCTCAGATTTAAACGCAAACTTCGTCATTTTGCTCGTATAAAAGATACCTGTGATCGTCCCTTAGATACTTTAGTCCCACAACCTAAAAATTGTAGAGACCATTTTGAACTGGGCTCACTATCCTATTATCAACTTACAAACCAATCTGCTACTCAAGGAATTTTTGACTTACCTCTAACTTTCGATCGATCTAACACATTTTTAAATGATAAAACTAAACTAGTGTTAGATTCATTTGCTAAGAATTTCCTAATTCCCAATTCCCAATTTGTGCTGGAGGTTGGTACACATACGGATTGTCGACAAAGCAAATCCTACAACGATCAAGTTTCCCAAAAACGTGCTGATGAAATTCGCATGTACCTTTTCAATGCACATAAAATTGACTCGAACAGAATTGTTGCAAAAGGTTATGGCGAAAATTATTTGATCAATAACTGCAATTGTGAAGGAACGGAAATCAATGCTTACACTCCCTACATTTCAGGCCTAACTCAAAAGCTTGAAACTGAATTCGATGCTCGAGGCAATGCCTCTAAAACTTATTTAACAGATTACACTCCTAGAGAAATACGAATAATCGATGGCAATCCTTATGTAGCATGTAACGACAAACAACACAAACAGAGTGTTAGAACTACATTGAGAATTGACACCAGTTTCTACAATATATGTATCGACAAACCATATACTCCTTTGATCATCGAACCTGAAATGGATGAAGGAGTGATGGCCAAAGGTATTGATATTGATCAGTTTGAAATCGAAAAAGCATATTCAGAAATCTATACCCTTCCCATTTTCTACGACTTAGATAAAGCAGTAATTCGACCTGATGCACAACGAGTACTCGATACTTTTGCAATCAAAATAATGCTTAAATATCCATTCTTAATTTGCGAATTGGGTTCACATACCGACTGCCGTATGCCTTTTGACTACAATGAACGACTCTCAAAACGTCGCGCAGATTCAGCAGTTGCCTATTTAAAACGTGTATGGAAAATCGGCCCAGATAGAATTATTGCTAAGGGATATGGTGAGGAAAATCTTTTGAACGAATGTCACTGTGAAGACGCATTAGCAGTAGAATATACGCCATACATCGAAGGTAGAACGCGAAAAATGTTGGTTGATTTAGATGATGAAGGAAATGTTATTGGTACTATCTATCAAGACTATAAACCCAGCGAGATCGTGTATTTCGACAATGAGCCTTTTGTAAAATGTGAGGAATTTCAACATCGCCAAAACCGGAGAACTACCGTGCGATTTACTCAAGATCCAGCTAAGTTTGGTATTAAGATTGACCTTGAAAAAGATAAAAACAATACCAATGCAAGTCAATCTAAATACTATGAACGTTTGAGAAAAGGTGGTAAAGGTCACATTAGAGAACAGGTTGAGGAATTCCGTTACCAATACACCGATATCAATAACTTTAAAATTGAAGAAGCTACATTAAAAGCTTATGCACTGCCTATTTTCTATGATTTAGACAAAGCAATCATTCGTCCTGATGCTCAGCGTGTCTTAGATAGTTTCGCCGTGAGAATTTTAAATAAATATCCTAAACTCATTGTAGAATTAGGTTCACATACTGATTGTAGAATGCCTTATGATTATAATGAACGCTTATCCAAAAGACGTGCTGATTCTGCTGTAGACTATCTAATCCGAGTATGCAAAATTGATCCTAAACGCATAGTTGCAGTTGGTTATGGGGAACATCAAACCATTAACGAGTGTGCTTGTGAAGATAACAGTGCCACTTCATACACACCTTACATCCCCGGAAAAACCAAGAAAATGTTTCTAGACCTCGATGATGATGGTAATGTTTCTGGTACTCTTTATTCAGAATATGAGCCCAATGAACTCACTTACATTGAAGGAGTTCCTCATGTGAAATGTGAAGAATATCAACACCGTCAAAACCGGAGAACAACCGTTCGTTTTGCGAATGATCCTCGTGACTTCGGTATTGAAATCGACGTAGATATTGATCAGAACAATATTAATAAAAGAAAGTAACTCCCATTACTCTTCAGAGAAGATGGAAGTCTCTAAAATTTAAAGTTCCACGATCAAAGCATTAATAAAAAAAGGCGTAACAATCCGATTGCTACGCCTTTCCCATTAAATCCTTTATGGTTTTTCTTATCTATTCACACGAATTATTGCTGTGAAATTGCCTGATTTCAACGTATTCATATACATAATAGTAGGAGTTTTGTCAGCAGATTTTGATGTAATTAAGTCTTGAGAACCCACTCCTGTACCTTGCGAACCTTGAGGAATAGTAACTCCTAAACTACTATAAACTGCTTTTAATTCGTCTTCGGTACCATTCATTGAAATAAAATACCATTCTTCATCGAAATAACGGCGCTTCAAAACTATTTTATTGGTTTCCGCAACTTCAACTACGCAATCACCGAATGTTAATGCCATAGAACCCGTTCTCATACTCGTTAACTGACTGATGGTATTTCTTGTTTGCTTTTCGGGGGATGTTAATGCCGTTGTCCCGTCAACGGTATAATCAAACCGCATGTCTCTACGACTATCTGGATCATTTGCACCGGGCATTCCTATTTCGTCACCATAATAAATTACGGGAACTCCAGGTATAAAATTCATAAAAGCTGCCAAATTCTGAAGCTTTTTATACGCCTCTTCAGATCTAACTTGAATATCTCTGTCCCAACCTGCTTGCTTGGGATTCTCTCCCTCAGAAATTGAAGCATCCGCCAAAGAAATGAATCGAGGACGATCTTGATTTCCCGTAATATTACCCATAGTATGGTGATTACCATACCAGCGTTTACTTTCCGAAAGTGTTTCCGCTAAAGGTGCAAAATTTGCCTGATCCGATTTGAATGAAGCAACCGCCGCATCGTATAAATTGAAATCAAACTGTGCATCCAACAATTGTGGACCTAAATACGATGCTATTAATTCAGGACTTCCATACGTTTCACCTATCTGATAAATATTTCGACCTTGTGGTACGAATTCTTTTTTGATTTTTTTGGTCAATGCAAGCCAGAACTCATTGGGAATGTGCTTTGTAGCATCATGTCGAAATCCATCAATATCGTAGTTTCTTAACCAAAATAAAGCACTGTCGCTCATGGCCTCCACTACCTCAGGTTTGGAAAAATCAAACGTAGGTAAAAAATCATCAAACCAAGTTGTTAAACGATGTTCATCCCACTTTTCCGTATTCTTCGAACCATCCGGCAAATACAATGAAGTAAACCAATCTGGGTGTTGTTTATACAGCGGATGATTTTGATGAATATGATGAGCCACATAATCCATCAATACTCGAATATTGTTCTTATGAGCAACATCAATAAATTCTTTCAACTCAGCCGGAGTACAAAAGCGTGGATCCGTTTGAGTAGATGAAATTGGCCAATATCCATGGTAACCACTAAATTTGGTCCTTGGTTTGTTCCATTGTCCCCAAGCATCCTGTGGATTTAAGACTACAGGTGAAATCCAGATCGTATTAATGCCTAATTTTTTAAAATACCCTTCTTTTATTTTCTTGGTTAAACCCTTTATATCACCACCATGATAATCTACTCGTTGTAATACAGAATCCGACAAAAGTGGCTTATTATTCGCTGGATTTCCATCATAAAATCGATCAATCATGGGATTGTAAATCACCATGGTGCGAGGATCTTTCTTGTCATAGTGTTCTTTGATACTTCGCTCGATGATTCCATTATTTAGTGGAATTAAGATTTCATCACTTTTGGTTTTTGAATTGTATACAAACGCAATCAAGTCGCCTGTGGTAGAAATACTGTAATCGAGAACTTGTTGTTTATATTTTCCAAATCGCTCCAAATTAATTACGAGTAAAGCTTGCTGGGTTGGTTTCGATGATTGCGTGTTCTGTGCATCACCTGAAATCAAACCGCTATTACCGTCTTTATTTAGAGTTGGAACAAACATTTGACCTCTTTTATTCTCAAGTGAATAATTATGTACCTTTAAAAAATCAGTCATTGCCGCCCCCGTTAAAATAGAGCAACTTTGTTTCCTTCCTTTGAATTCTGCATAAGCTGTTAAACTTGATGGGTTACTATATTCAATCAAACAAACTACCGAATTCAATTGGGTAAGTTCCAAGACCTTGGGTACAGCCTTTGTACTTACAATTTGACCGTTCTTCAAAAAAACAAGTTTCTTGTTTTCAACATCTACTAACTGACTTTCTTCGAAAAGTGTTTGAATTCTAATATCTTCAACTACATTGCGAATAACTGAATTAAATCCGCCCATCCCATTTCCAACACTATCTGAATTATTTGGGTCGCGTATTTCTCTACCATCCACCACAAAAACATATTGATGAACCCCACGGCCCAAGTCCCAACTGCCAGTCCATACAAATTCAATTTTATTCGCTCCAACGACCTCTGTCTTTTTTAATTCAAACGATGCTGCATTCCAATTGTTAAATGTCCCTTTTACTCGAACCGAATTAAATTGACCCTTAGGATCTGAAAGTTTAAAGTTAAATTTGGTTTTTTGGTCTTTGGGGATGTTAGGACGATTACTAACTGGGAGTGCAGCTTTCACATTCGATGGAGCCGTCATATTGGTTTGTGCAAACATAGGATTGCACCAAGTAATCAGGGACCAAGTAAAAAGCAGAAGTTTCATAAGTTTCATAACTAACTAAATTAATGTTTTTGAGTTAAATATTTTCAACTAATTTATTTTAACAGTTTATAAGTGAGTACTTTTCCATCCAAATAGACTTTAAGTATCACTAATGACTGAACCATCTCAATCTGTTCAAATACAATTTTATTGGTTTCTGTTTTGAGCAATTTACCCGTAAAATCATACTGCTCCAATCGTTCAATTTTACTTAAGTCGAATCCCATCAAAATGATCTTACCATTTTCCTCGCAGTAAACTCTACGATAATTACCCTCATGCGAATTAACAGAATTGAATTTCTGAGTAAAATCAAATCGTGCAAACACAGGATAGTGATCACTTGTTGTACTGCCATAACTGGATATCCATGGGCTGGGATTAATCACTAAAACTGAATCCTCCAAACAATTCGATTTTAGTGCAGGCAATGCAACAATATGATCAATCATTTCGGTATAACTCACCGTAGATTTTTGTTTGGCCTTTGACAAAGGTAATGTTGCAACCAAATACTGAGTGTCTTTAGTCCAATTGGCAAATGGAGTTGCATAACCACTTAGGATACTCACGTCGAAATCATCATTCCAATCTCCTAATATCAAACCCGCTTTTCCAGTACCTAGCTTTTGGATATACGACTTCAGTACCATACTAGCGCTGTACCTGCGATTATACGCTTCTACTTTTTGGGAAGAAGAACCCGTATTCGCCTTGAGGTGAAGTACCCAAATCCTCAAAGTATCAAACGAATAATTGCTATTCAATGGGACTAATCCAACTTCCAAAGGCAATCGTCCACTAGCAAAATCGTAACTGTAATCGGAAAGTATATGTTTGCTATAAGCTAATTTAAACTCCGATTTTTTAAATAATACGGCCGTTTTTTGTGTCTGATCCCAAGTCGAAATACTACCAGAATACTGCGGACATTTGCTCAATAGCTCGGTCCATGCTGAAGAGGAACTCACTTCACATAAACCAATGATATCTATCTTGGTATCGTTTATTAACTTAGTAACATTGTTCATTTGAGTTGCATCATTAGATGGACCGTTACTAGAACTTCCCAACCACTCTACATTCCAAGAAGCCACATCTAAGCGATCAATCCCGTCAAAACTCGGTATTTGAGCACTAATATTGACGCAAATACTTAATAAGAAAAAGTTAAATAGTAATTTCATACACCATTAAAATTCAGTTCGCTTATCATAACCCCAATTAAGTTTGTTACGCAACGTATTCAAGAAATTTTCATCATTCATTCGAATAATATTTAAATAAAAATCAGCCTTGCGAACGGCCATATGTACATCGTTAGTGATGCTTTGACTTCGAGAATCCAACGATGCCAAATAACTGCTTGCTCTTCCCTCAATTTCAAAGGAAATTACAACATCGTCGCTAATTACAATTGGTCGAACATTTAAATTATGGGGTGCAATCGGTGTAATAACAAAAGAATCTGATTTGGGTGAAATAATCGGCCCACCGCAACTCAATGAGTACCCCGTTGAACCTGTTGGTGTAGAAACGATTAAACCATCGCTCCAATAACTATTTAAGAACTCACCATTCAGATAAGTATGCACCACAATCATGCTCGAAGTCTCTTTCTTGTGAATCACGAAATCATTCAAAGCATAATTGAAATCAAAAACATCGGAACTCGTCTCCAAATTAAGTATTGATCTTGCTTCTAAGAAGTATTGACCCGCTTCAATGGCAATAATGGCTTCTTCAATTTCAGATGAACCAATACCAGCTAAAAAGCCTAATCTTCCTGTATTGATGGCTAGAACAGGAATCCCACTATCACGCACAATGGATACGGTCTCAAGAATAGTTCCATCGCCACCCACTGAACATAAAAAATCTATCTCGTCATCTCCTTTTGAGAAATTATCAAAAACCCTAGGACTGATTCCTTCTAAATTCATGTGGATGAAATCCTCCAGAGAAGGAGTACAATAAATATCATGTCCGCGTTTCTTTAACACCTCAAGCAATTCAGTCATTGCATGTCGGTGTTTTGGATCAATCAACGATTTTGCAAATACTCCTGCTTTCATTTTTCGTAAATAACAAAGTTAAAACTAAAAGCATGTAAATCATCCTTCTCGTGAAATTCATTAAACACAGGTTTCCATTGTTCATTGACTTGTGGGAAAAATACATCCGCCTCAGGAAATGAAGCATCCACTAACGTAAGAACCAAACGATCTGCAAATTCTATGGCTTGGTGATAAATTTGGGCACCACCAATAATCATAATTTCTTCTCCAAATCCTTGTGCCATTTGTAACGCATCTTCCCAATTAGAAGCTTTTACAAATCCGTCTATCAAGGGTATATCGGTTCTAGTGAGTACAATGTTCAATCGGTTTTTTAATGGCTTTCCAAGACTGACCATGGTGTTTCTTCCCATGATTACTGCTTTGTTTTTGGTTTGCTTAACGAACCATTTAAAATCATCTGGTAAGTGCCACATCAAATCATTCGATGCGCCCAATTCCCTATTTTTTCCAATGGCAGCAATTAATGTAATCATGCTAATTCTATTATTAAATTATTTTTCTTCGTGATATTCCATCTCCGTATTTATTTCCCAAATACTCGATTTTTTCACCGTACCATCTAAAATACATTCTACTGTTCTGAATGCTGTCAACATGCTATGATCCTGATTGTTATATCGGTGCATACCATTTCTCCCAATGGGAAATAAATTATTAATCCCATCTAAAAAATTCATAACTACTCCAAATTGATCGTAACTTCCAAAATATGCTGGATACGTTTTAGGGACCCGCAAAGACGTACCATCCAGCACATCTTGCTCATCTACCAAATTCAATTTTACCATCTCGCTTCGAGCAAATTCAACCATTTCCTCGTCGGATTTATTCCACAAATCATCGTTTTGTTGACAAAAATACTCCAATCCTACCCAATACGTATTTGCATTTTCTACCAATTTAGGACTCCAATTATTGAAAATCTGCAACCGTCCAACCCGAACATCCGACTCCTGTATGTAAATCCAATTGTCCTTCAATTCCATGTTATTTTTGAATTTACTAATAAGTAAACCTACAGTTATAAAATCGCGATAAATCAAACCTTCCGATACAGTTTTCACTTCAACAGGAATTTCAACTCCTTTCATGTTGCGAATCAACTCTTGAATAGGCATACTACTTACCAAGTAATCAATATCAGTAATGCGACTAACTTGACCCGTTGAATCAATGTATTCAACAGCCTTTACAGAATTTCTATCTAATTCAATTGAATTTACAGTAACACCCAAATGTATAGCCCCCCCCTTTTCTTCAATTTTCTGTCCAACCAACTCCCACATTTGGCCCGGTCCTAATTCGGGATATAAAAAACGCTCTATTAAACTTGTTTCTATGTTTTTTTGAGAAACATCATCAGTTCTCTTCTTTTTTAACAATGCATGTTTAATTGCCTCAGTAATGCTCAAACCCTTTATTCTTTGTGCACCCCATTCAGCCGAAATATCACTGCATTTTACGCCCCAAACTTTTTCAGTATAGGACTTGAAAAACGTTTTATATAATTCTTTACCAAACCGATTGATAAAAAACTCTTCCAAGTTTTTTTCTGGTTTAATGGGAAACAATCGAGCCCATAAATACGATACTCCAACGCGTAAAACTCGAACTATTCCTAAATTTTGTAAAGTTTGCCAACTTAAATTTATGGGATATTTAAAGAATTTACGTAAGTAGTATATTCTAGATAATCGATTTCTTACCAACATTTTGGCACCTCCATCATCGAGCCCTTTTGTCATGTCGATTTCCCTAAACTGACCTTGGTAATTAATCTTTATTTTTTCTTGTTTTTCGGGGGATGACAACTCAGATAAGCCACTAATAGGCATAATATCTAACCACCATTGCATCACTTCATCACTTTTCGAGAAAAACCGATGTCCTCCAATATCCATTCGGTTCCCTTTGTATAAATGAGTTCGCGATAATCCTCCCAATTGTTGCTCTGATTCAAGAATAATGATCTCCAAATCAGTGGATTTTTGCAAAAAAGAAAGTCCCGCTGTTAACCCAGCAGGACCTCCACCTATAA
>CAYPYX010000022.1:14091-30595 GCA_964415065.1 uncultured Rhizobium sp. | reverse complement strand
TATAAAAATATTTAATGTATTATATTCTTAAATTAAATAATAATATATGAATAGTTAAACAGAATTTTGCGTTTAATATGGATTCACAACTGCTAATTGGAAATTTAACTAATCCCACATTGTTATTTTTTGTGTTGGGGATTTTTGCAGCATCATTGAAGAGCGACTTGGAAATTCCAGCTTCTAGTAGCAAGTTTATTTCATTGTATTTGTTGTTTTCGATAGGATTCAAAGGAGGTCAAGAATTAGCACACAGTGTTTGGGGCCCTGAAATAGGATGGTCTTTGGTATTTGCTTTAATCTTGGCCTCTGTGATTCCGTTTTATAGCTTTTTTATTTTGAAACAGCGATTGGATACTGCTGATTCTGCTGCAATTGCATCTTCTTATGGTTCGGTGAGTGCCGTTACATTCGTTGCGGCAGTAGCGTTTTTAGAAATGCAACAGCTTTCATTTGGGGGTCATATGGTAGCGGTAATGGCTTTGATGGAAGCACCCGCCATTATTGTTGGTGTTATGTTATTAAAACTGTATTCCAAAAAGAATGATGTTCATTCTAAAAATGTAACCACCACAGTTGGCAATGAATCAGACACTGACGGAAAAACGGGATTAAAGGAAATAATCAAACATTCACTTATTAACGGAAGTGTATTAATGATTGTGGGAAGTTTATTTATCGGAATTGTTGCAGATAGTAAACAAGCGGAAGGAATTAAACCATTTACTACCGATATTTTTAAGGGATTTTTAGCGTTGTTTTTATTGGATATGGGAATGGTAACTGCTCGAAGATTTAAATCATTCATTCAATATGGTGGATTCGTTACGCTTTTCGCCTTGGTAATTCCTGCAATTAACGGATGTTTTGTAGCTTATAGCAGTCAATGGGTAACGTTGGATGTGGGAAATCGATTCATTTTTGCCGTTTTAGCAGCAAGTGCATCTTATATTGCAGTACCAGCGGCAATGAAAATTGCCGCACCCAAGGCAGATCCCGGATTATATGTACCCATGGCGCTAGGTGTTACATTTCCATTTAATATAACTTTAGGTATGCCATTGTACTTTTGGATTGTACAAGGTTAAATATGAGCTCAACAGTAGTAGTGTAGTTCGCTAGGAAGGGTGATTGTTACTTTAACATAATTCAAAAATCCAATTCCTTACGCACTTTGAAGTCAATTTGCGTAGCCAACCACATGGCCACAAAATGGTTCTATCCATTGAGACTTTGCATCCAACCGAAGTTTCTGTGAATAATGTCGTTTTTTTCCGCAATTAAATAGTCTAGAAACGCTTGAGAAACGGGTGATAGTCGTTTGTTTTTCAACCAAATTAACGTCCATCGAGAACTAATTGGAAATCCATCAGTAGAAATGATTTGAAGTTGTCTATTCTCCAATTCATTTTTAATTCCAATTATTGGCATAATCGAATATCCTAATCCAGCTAAAACGGCTTGTTTAACCGCTTCATTGCTGGTTAACTCCATTTTTTTTATGGAAGTAATTCCATGTGTAATGAGAAATTTCTCCATTACATGTCTGGTTCCAGAACCATTTTCACGATAAATCAAGGGAAGATTTTCAAAGATTTCTTTTGAGTAAGTATTTTGGGAATGACCATGCGTTTTGGATGGATGTTTTGGAGTCTGGGAGCTGGAAATAAACCCATCAAATTCAGAATTTAAAGCGTGTTTCCCAACCAAGTATAATTTATTTTCCATCAATTCAATTCCATCTACAATCGGATTGTCGGGCATAACACTTACCAACGCAAAATCAATTTCATTTTTTTCTAAACTCTGAATAACTTGATTTTTATTGGTTACATCGAGGATCAATTCAACGCCCAAATTATTATTGATAAAATCAGATAAGATAAATGGAGCAATGTATTTACCGGTTGAAACCGAGGAAATTTTAAGTTTGCCTGTTATCTGACCAGCATGAGCATGCATTTTGAAATTAATGGCATGAACTTCATCCAATATTTTTTGAGCTGCCGCCGCAATTTCAAATCCGAATTCAGTTACATACAGTTTTTTATTCAATACTTCTATCAACGGTATATCGAACTGATCTTGAAAGTTCTTCAATTGTATGGAAACTGCAGGTTGAGTAAGATGAAGTTCTTCAGCAGCTTTTGTAATGCTCTTTGCTTCAACTACTTTGCAAAAAATATTGAGTTGATTTAATGTAAAGTTCATATAGATCTTAAATAACAACAAAGTTATACATTTGTTTTTATTAATGATTATTTGGGGATGAATTAGAGAAAATCATAACCGTAATTTTACTTTGAAAACAATTTTTTGATACAATGCAAAAGTAGAATTTATCAACACGCTTTGGGGGATGTTTATCTTTTATGTGTTGTTGTAAGTTCAAAACATAAATCATGAAGAAAATCTACTTTTTGTTCTTTCCCTTGAGTTACTTACTCGCTGGAAATTTGACCGCTCAATCACAGGTTATTGCAGCAAATCAGACCATCACACAATCCATCGTTGAAAATCGAATTAGTGATGTTTCAAGTTCACAAAATTCATCTAACGAAAAAGTTACTCCTACAGATTTTAAGCCAATCACGGTTCTAGGAAAACCTATTACAATGCAAATTGGCGCGGGACTTTTGTTAGCCGGAACAGGTGATGTAGTTTGTCGACAAATGGAAACGGAATTGTCAGTGAAGCTGAATAATTATTTCGCGATAGCCGGCAATGTTACTTTTGGGAAAAGTGTTGGCTCGGATTTTGATCAGTCTGCTTTTTATCAGTTTAATTCAAATATCTTGGTATCCCCGTTTAAAAATAGTAGAAAAAATGATTTTAGAATGGGAACGGGATTATCTATAAGTGATGTTACCGACGTTTACGATACGGAACGAATGTTTGATAACAATCAATTAGTCTATACTAAAGCTGTTATAGATAAAAGAACATCCACAGGTATAAATTTCATTTTTGATTATCAATATCATGCGTCACAGCGTTTTGTGGTTGGAGCGAGACTTATTAATCAGCAATACACGAACGGAGATATTAACACTGGATTTTTAGTGAGAATGGGTTGGAAGTTGTAATCTCTTAGTTGTATTGATTAGAAACTGTAGTTTTATTTGTGAGAATGGGACAGTAGTTGTAATTTTCACACAATGAATAATTCAACTGCGCATCACGATGAAAAAATAGCGAAATTAACCTTCGCTTCTGTCTATCCGCATTACGTAAATAAAGTGGTAAAAAAGGGGAGAAGCGAAGTTGAATTAAGGGCCATAATATCTTGGTTGACCGGTTATCCCAACGAAAAAATTGATGAAGCCATCAAGGAAAACTATACGTTTAGTGAATTTTTTGAAAATGCTAATGTCACTCCCAACGCAGAAAAAATCACCGGTTTGATCTGCGGATATCGAGTGGAAGAGATTCAAAATCCGTTAACTCAAAAAGTACGTTACCTCGACAAGATAGTGGATGAATTGGCCAAAGGAAAGTCAGTCGAGAAGATTTGTCGTATTTAGAAGGTTATTTCATTAAATCTGATTAGCATGAACTGATACCGTTGGCTCTGATTTCATTTTGAAATAAGCAATAATAATTAATGTGAGTCCCAAGAATTCAGTTACATAAAGAACTTCAACATATCCCAAACGGGTAAAACTTCCCCCAATACCAGGTAAAATCGCGCCTAAAGCAATCAACACATTTCCCCAAAACCGAGTGCTCGTACCTGTTTTTTTGAAATATTTCACGGCAGAAATGATTGCGCCTCCAACTAAAAATGCAACAGCATATAAGTTGATAAAGGGCGAAAATGCCCGTACCCACTGCCATTCAAAAACCTTTCCTGACATTCGTTCTGGTTCTACCAAGCTAAAATTGATAGGAGATTGAAGTACAAAAATGGAACTTAAAACAACCGCCACAATCAAAATCCCCGATAGTATGTGAGCAATCTTCTTGTTTAGTAATAGATAAACGGACCCTTGTGCTAATGGTGCGCCTCCCAATAAAGCACCTGTTATATACCACCACCGAAAGTTGGTTTCATTCCAACCAAAAAGCGTGTTGAAACTTTCAGTGAAAGTGCCTGCGCCGTAAGTTAATACACCAATTAACCACCATAGAATATAGGTAGCTTCTGGTTTACTTCTGTAATGTTTGTAGAGTATAAAAGAAAAAACCAAAGAAAGAAAGAAGGTAGCAATAGGTATAAAATAGATAAATTGCATTTGAAATGGATTTTATTTTTACAGATGCAAAGATGAATAGAGACACACGAATTCGATTGTCATATTTATGTCTGTAATTGTTTATCTCCCATTTACCTTTTCGCACTAATTCGTATTAAGCCCCATGTTAAGAGTTAAAAACTCCCGGATTTATAATTATTCTAGATTTTTATTTTTAGTAATTATTTCTCTATTTTCATTCAAAAAAACATGGAGCCAACATTGTCAGTTCGATTTTGTAAAGTTAATCGGTGTGGTTCCTTTTTCGGGAGATACCCAGAATGTGGTGAAAGGCTTGGAAATTCAGGTTGCGTTTCATACCACGAATCAACCTTTGGAACCGCGCTTAATTTTTGATTCCCTATATAAGCATCCCCCAGTAAATAAATACAACAACAAAGAAACTGGTGAATTTGAACGATTAATATTGAAACCATTTGCATGTGATTTTGGATTTACAAAAGATCATTACACCGTGATGTACAACATCGGACAACATTATCCAGTCAATTTTTATGTATTGATACGAGATATCGACGGCGAGAAAAATGGTGGATTTTTCGGAACTCGGATTATTGAAATCGAATCAAAAAAGCACTCTGCAGGTCTAGATACTGTATACTTAAAAAATCATTTGGGAAAATACGACTCCTTGGAAATGCGCTTGGGTAAATATCCCTGTATGTCTTTATGTGGCACCAATCCCAAAGCCGAAAAGCCCTTTCAAAAATACGAACCCCTGTATATTCAATTGAATGATCAATTGGAATCCTTCGACCCAAATAAATTCGGCGCATTCGAGGATATTCAGTTTGAAAAATGGAAAGGAAACCACGGAATTTGGGAAGTGTTGAGTCGTCAGAATAGCAAGCAAACAGAAACCAATTACTACCAATGGTATTTAGATTCCATGACATTCAAGCGCGAATGGAGGTGTGTTCGGTCCACTTCATGTTGGCATGTTTTTCCACATTCCGAACGAGTGGATTGCGTAACTCAAGAACTCCGAAATGGACAATGGGTTGAAACCCAAATTATTCATGGATGTGAATAATATTTGGTCCTGATTTCCCAAAAAACCAATTCCCCCCCCGAACAAGCCATTAAGTTTCTTGGAGCATGCCCATTACTCCTGTGAAAATCTATACGGAAAATTTTCTCAAGGCAATCTTTGTATTTCCTCCCTCTGAAAAGAGATCCCTTGAGGTTATTCTTAACCCGAGAAGTTATTTATGGAGTAATTTCTTTCCTCGACTGGCCCAAATAGAAATAACAATAACGGCAACTACAGAAATATATACCCAAGTAGGAATTGGCACAGGGTCACCTGCTGCATAAGAATGCAAACCAGATAAATAATAATTCACACCAAAATAGGTCATTATTACCGATGCAAATCCAAAAATGGAAGCCACGTTAAAAGCAAAATTCCCCCGAAGTTTCGGAATAAATCGCATGTGTAAAATCAAGGCATACACCATAATGGAAACCAATGCCCAAGTTTCTTTAGCGTCCCATCCCCAATATCTTCCCCAAGACTCATTTGCCCAAACTCCGCCCAAGTAAGTTCCAATGGCCAACATAATTAATCCTCCTGTGATTGTCATTTCACTTAACTTCGTTAGGTGCTCAATTTGCAATGCAATCGTGGAATTGTGTTTCTGATTAAATGTTACCGTAACATACAACAGTAGATTTAACAACCCAATAATTCCCCCCAACAGTAAAAAACCATAGGAACCAGCTTCCATTGAAACGTGAATAGTTAACCAATAGGATTTTAATACTGGAACCAACGGTGTAATTTCGGGATTTAGGAAACTTAAGTGAGCAATGAATAACATGATTCCAGAAAGTACAAACGTTGATGCCATTCCACCTAGTGACTTTCGATTGAAAATTAATCCTGCCAGTCCAGCTGTCCACGCAATATAAATCATGGATTCATAGCCATTGCTCCATGGTGCTCGCTCAGATACATACCATCTTGCAGCTAGACCTAAGGTATGCAATCCAAAAGAAATCAAAGCCGAAATCAATAGGATTTTATGTAGTTTGATAATCAACTTGTTTTGTCTAAAAATACTTAAAAACAAGGCAATCAAGAATAGGATTCCAATGGAAGTATTAATCACAGCTAAACGTATAAAAATGCTGGATTTATTCAATATGATTTCAATGTTTCTTTGGTTTTTACTGGGAATGTAATCCGCAGCGGCCATGATTTGATATTGGTTTAAGTCATCAATCAAATCGTTAGCAGCTTTATAATCGTTGTGTTCAATTCCGTCGTGGAGTGCCTGTTTATAGGAGTCAAAAAATCGTGCAGAAACTTCGGAATTACGACTATCAACTTGATTGTGGTCGTGATTGTGTTCGTGTGCGGAACCCCAAGTGCGATTAGAATCATTCTCTAAAGGAATCCACTTAAATAATGTACCAGAAAAAAGCATATTCATAATGCTAACTCGTTCATCTAGAGCAACGAGAGCTTTGTCGAATGTGCCTTTTTCTTTATCTGCTTTCCGGGAAGTTATTTCTATCTGAGATTGTAAAAGATAATTTCCCTCGTTATCAAAAAAATCGCGAAACGAAAGATGTTCCACTTGGTTTGCATTTAATAGTTTTCTTAATGAATCATCGGAACCAACTTTTATGAATGGAACTTGATACCATTCCTCATTCGCTCCCCAAATTCCTAAAATAATTTGATCAGCTGAGTAAGAATTATCCGAAATGTTTTTTAAAGTTTCAGAACCATGAACTTTTCGCATGATTTCACGACTAAAAGTATGCATGGGTTTCATTCTACCCTGAACATCCTGAACTAAAATTTCACAAACTTTTTTGGCATGAACCTCTGATGGCACTGTTATTTTGGGTTCGATTCGGTTTTGCGCCAAAGTCCAACCGGGAATCAAAGCAAACAGGATTACTATTCCCATTTTATTTGCTGTTTTACGCAACATGGCGAATCGAGTTTTTTTGTCTACAAGCGTCCAGATCATCCCCAACGTGAGTAAAAAATATCCCAAATAACTAACCCAAGTTCCCCAAAAATCATGGTTTACACTTAAATATGTGCCTTTTTCATCTTGGTCGTATGAAGATTGAAAGAATCGATATCCACCATGATCCAGAATGTGATTCATATAAATATGGTAGTCATACGAATCTCCGTTTTGGGGATCTTCAACTTGCACAAAACTGGAAAATGAAGCGGGACTATTGGTTCCTGGGTAGCGTTCCAATTCAAATTTGTCGAGTTGAATTGAAAAAGGAAGCGATTTTAAAATAGCTCCATATTGAAATTGAATGTTTAAGTCATCGAAATGAGCTTCTACAGGCTGACCAATTAGACCTTTTGAGCCTCTAACCAAAATTTCTTGCGATTGATTTTTATATTCAACTAAGAGTTTGACAGCATTTACACTTTCAGATTTGAGTTTGGGTGACTCAGAAATCAATACCGTTTTAACTCCGTTTTGGAACTCTGGAATAACAAATTGAATGCCATTGAGTTGGTATAAAGATCGGAGCATCAATGGAACTAGACCTGTGTCAGATGGAAACGATACTTGATTTTGTGTTGCCATTTCCAATGCCGACATGTTTTCGTTGGTTCGAATGAAAAGTTGATTATTTTGCCAAGCAATCTGAATTTTTCCGGGCGCAAATTCATCCTTAAAACTAAAATTGACACCACCAATATTTTTCTCATCTCCTTGTTCCAAGAATTCTTCGATTCTACCACCTTTACCGGGAACCACAATTTTCACTGCAAGTTTGCCGTTCGGATCTTGAACAACATCTTCTTTACAGTTGGGAATGAATTCTTTGAGAGTTACTTGAACTTTTTGATCGTTAATTTGATAAATTTCTCGGAACTGATTTTTACCCAATGATGAGAATAAAACTCGGTGTTTCATCTCATAATTTTGATTGTTTTTGTCCGTGAAAAACAACGAAACATAGGATTCAGAGCTAACAAATTGGTTCTGAGTTTGCCCTTCTCGAATATTCATCATTCCCTCAAATCCCCAAAATCGGGTAATTGCCGAGCCAAGAATGATAATTAAAATGGCATAATGGAAAATAAGTACAGCATATTGTTTGCGTTTCCACAACTGATATTTGAACATAGAGTAGGCTACGCTCAAACCAATAAGGGCAATGAGTAATTCAAACCATGTAGTGGTGTAAATTAGTTTTTGCGCGGTTTCGGTTCCGTAATCGTTTTCAATAAAAGTCGCTACAGCAATTGCGATGGTAAATAGCAAAACATAGAGCAAACCAGTTCTCTCATTAATGATTCTGAGAACCCCTTTTTTTAGTAAATTCATCATTTTACTTGTGCATTTTCCATCAAGATTTCATAGGTATATCCAGCGCCAAAATCTTTGTTCAAAACCACAGTGCCCTTTAAAGTAATGAGGTGTCCAACAGGAATATCTTGTTTTGAAGTACATACAAAATCGAAGTTACCATTGGTGCCATCGTAAATATGAATCCAGTTCCGGTCCATAATTCCTGGGTTAACTTTGGTTACTCTACCAGTAATTTCGATCGTTTTATTCTTGAATCGAGCGGGTTGTGAAATAATATCTTTAATAGGCGTGGAACTTTTGGGGATGGTAATTTTTTCTGTTTTATCGATTTTGATTTCATTGGGTTGCATAGAGGCATTGTTTTGACCTTCATGTGCATCCGTTGAAAGTAGTTCTGATACTAATACGATTCGATCGAATGTGCGCGAGAGCTCGGTACTGCTATAATCCGTTTTTTCTATTCCTTCATGGTAATGATAAGATTCATTCTCTTTAAAATCACCCTTCATGGTTGCAATCCAATATTCATCCTCATTTTCTTTCACCTTCATGTAAGAATATCTCTGTCCAGGGATGTGCTCAAGCACCGTTACGTCATGATGAGAATGAATTTCACCTGCCGCTCCAGATGCTCCTGAATTGTTTTCTGAATTACTTCCACCAAAAATTCCTGTTTTCAATCCATTTTTTTCAGAATCAATGGGTTTTAACTCGTTCGAGTTGGTGCATCCTAAAGCCCCAAGGGCAGCAATTTGTAATACAGATAATAACTTCATTTTAAAATCGTTTGTTCAAAGTTAAATAACAAAATAGGTGCTGTTGTTGTTGTTGAAAATTATACTCAAAAAAGGCATCCAATTCATACCCTTTTTTCAAAGGAAAAGAATATTGAAGTCCTGCGGAATTTTGATTGAATATGCTGCCCAACTCTATTCTGCGAGAATATAAATTACTTCGGTAGTACATAGAGAACTGTTGGTTCTGTTTATACATGCTCCAGCGAATTATTTGTTGCGCATTTTGCCACAGACTATTATAATCTGCCAAATTCAACCGATAGCTTAATGAACTTCCCCTCCAAAACAAATTACTTCTTGTAACATTCACACCCAAAAGCATCATATCTTTTTTGAAATTCGTGGTTCTTACGGTGGATTGAAATCCCCAATTGATATTTTTGGACGACTTATAATTTAATCGCACCCGGAATCCTCTTTGTGCTTCACGCTCCATTAAATCATCAATGGTTAATTGATCATAACTTCGCCAATAAATCCACGGTGTCCGTGTATCGTACGAGAAAAATGAATTCCATTTAGAATTCCAACGATGTTGCATCGAAACATAAGTACTTTGAACTCTAGACTCATTTATTCCTTGAGTGAAATCGTTTTCAATTAAGAAATAAGCATAGGACTTTTTATTGAATATGCTTCCTTGCAACAGCATCAACCTTCGATCAATTTGACCTTGCGAATACTGATCTATCCAACCCAAACTCGCATCCCATTTAATAGTTTTTTTATACTGTTCGGTTTTTAATGAAAGACCGTATGCCAAGTTTTCAGTTGAAAATTGATGAGTCCTGAAATTAGGAGCAAAACCACCCACAGCCTCTAACTGTAATTGATATTTTTTATAGGAGACTCGAGCAGCATCCAATGCCCCCATGCTGCTTAACCCGTTTTGAAATCCTCTTCCCAGGCGAAACTCAAGTGCGGAATTCGGCCTCCATTGTATTTCAGCCTGATTCAAATAAAGTCGTCCTGCTTTAGGTGCTTCTGAACTTCGGAAACTCGAACTGAATTGTTGGTAGTTACCACTCAAATGCACTGCCAAACTATTTAGCGAATCATTTTTCGCGCCGCGCACGTGAAACCGACCGTATTGCTGGTTCATCCCTCTGTTAGCTTCAGAGCCTAATGTCTGATTGTATCGTGATGTGATGCTGTTATTTCCATGCCACAACCAGCTTTTTGTTGTTGTTTCTTGGGGGATGCTTTTGCGAACTACGGAATCGGCAGATCGAATGATTTGATTTTTACCGTCGCGAAGAATCAAATTTTCTTCTTTTTTGGGGATGGTTTTAAGAGTTTGAATTTTCGCAAAGAACAAAATACTGTCCCCAATTAATAAATTAGTGGATCCAATTCGTGTATTAATGGTGGAAATGGATGATTTTTTTGAAACGATCAAAACTGGTTTTCTGGATCCAAATTGAAATAAGGTGTCACCTAATCTAATTTCCGAAGTGGAATTAAAACGAACGTAAACACTTTCCTTAGAAACGTATGAAACTACTCCCGTTTGTGAAACGCTCGTAGAAGATATACTTTGTGCTAAAGTAGAATTCAGTGTATAAATCATTAATATACTGAAAAATAACCACTTTTGCAAAAAAATCGATCTATTCATAATTTGGTTATTCACTTCCTTTTGGATGACATTCAAAACATGCTTTACTTTGGAAGGAATATCCGCGAACATCGTTGTGTTCATCCGCTAAATCGGCCTGATTATTATGTTCGTGACAATCAATGCAACTGAATGATGCAAAGTTGTTTGAATTGGTATGGCAATCTGTACATTTCGTCCAAGCACCTTTGTGATTCCCTGAATAAATTGGGAAAAAATCGGCATCGTGATCATCGTATTTGGCAGGTGCCCATCCGACTTGCGTGGTGTGACATTTTGCGCAGTCGGTAGGAAACCCAGATTGTTTGTGATTGGGGTTAGATGCATTATTATAATCATTTTGGTGACAGCTAATGCATTCCGAACTGGCTTGTTGAAAAGGTTTGTTTTGATGACATTGAACACAGGTTAAACCATTATGTCCTTGGGTAAGTGGAAAGAAATAATGAAAGAACTCGGATTTCCAAACAGGAGATTGCGGTGAGTGGCATTCTATACAATCCGTGCCATATCCCGCTAATTGATGATTGGGATTTTGCGTGTTTTTGTAATCCGTTTGATGGCAACTAATGCACTGACTGATCAAACGGTTCCAAATTTGGGAATTGTTATTTTTATGGCAATCGATACACGATACCGTTACGTGAGCACCTTCCAATAAAAAACCGTTTTCTGAATGGATGTCTGCTATATTCTGAACAAACCAATTTTCAGAAGTATGACAACGTTTGCAATCATTTCCTACACTCATTTGATGTACGTCTGTATGACAATCAACGCACTGATTTCCAAGGCCTTTGAAGCTTAAATCTTGATGGCAACGTTTGCATTCCAATTTGTTGTGTTGACCTTCCAATTCAAATCCTGTTTCCTTGAAGTGATCAAATTTCACATCCATGGTTGCCATTTTCCAGCTTCCCGATGTATGGCATTGCTTACAGTCTATTTTTAAATCCATTCCATGCGGATTCGATTGACCCATCAGGCCAGATACCACAAACGAAAAGAAAAATAATATTATTTGGAGCCGTGACAGTTTATACATTCGAAAGGTTTTATTTTATAGAGGATAATTCGGTCGGGAAGGCGTTTTTCAATGGGTTTATGACATTCATTGCAATTTACCTCTTTATGCTTGCCTTCCAAAGGGAATTCGGATTTTTGATGATCGAAGTGGGGGATAGGCCAGTTTTTTTCAATACTATGACAACGTTTGCAATCGTTTCGACCTTCTTTGATAAATTGAGTTTCATGAACATCGTCGTGGCATTGAGTACATTCCAAATTGGGTAGTTTGAATTTTTGAACCCAATTCCCTTTGACATCTTTGGTTTTCTCGAAGTGACATTCTCTACATGAAACTTCATTGTGTTGACCCTCTAATTCAAATTCCGTTGTTTTATGATCAAAAGTAACTTCCGTCCAGAGATTGGTGTTGTGGCACTTTTCACAGCTATTTTTCGGGTAAAACCGGCCGTCTAAATAATCCTCATGAATATTTTTATGACAAGATACACACGTTTTGTCCGTAAATTTAAACTGCCAGCGTTTATCAGCATTGGGTTTATGACAGCTTATACATGATGTAGCTTCGTGGGATCCCGTCAACGGGTATGTGGATTGCTGATGTTGTGTCAAATCGTAATTACTGAATGTGAAGTTCTGACTTAATTCGTGACATTCTTTACAATCTTTAATTTGTCCATTAGATAATTTAAATTCACCCTCGTGATAATCCTTGTGGCAATCATAACACTTTCCGTAAGCCAAATTCTTTGAATAGCCCTCGGTATGACATTTTTTGCAATCCACTCCGACATGTTTTCCTTCTAGCGGATATCCGGTTTGATTGTGGTCAAATTTATCTTGAGATTTTATGCTCTTCCAACTATTCTCATTATGGCATTTAGTACAATTATTCCCAAATTTATTTTCATGCGGATCTTTATGACAGTCTACACATTTAGAAAAAGGCATGCCTTTAAACATCTGAAACTTCTTGTCGTTTTTCGTGGTGATTTTATGGCAATCTACACAGGAAACTTTAACGTGTGCGCCTTTTAATGCAAATTTGGACTGCGTATTGTGATTGAATTTGGGAGCCGTTTTAAAGGTCTTCATGGAATGACATTCCAAACAGCTTGAACTCAACGTTTTTTGGTGGTAATCTTCGTGGCACGATAAGCACTGAGTGGATAACCCCAAATACGTTTTCTTATTTTTCTTCAAACTAGCGTTGCTAATATTCTTAGCTGTATGACATTCTCTACAAGATACTTTAGCATGTGCCTCCTCCAAAGTGAATCCTGTTAATTTGTGGTCGAATTTTTTCTCATCCATGTGTATAGCATCAAATTTCCGACCATGATGTTCGGAGTGACAGCTGATGCAGGATTTTCCTTTGACCTGTGAACTAACATGGAATCCTTTCTTACTTTGAATCTGTTTATTCAGTTCTTTATGACAACTTAAACACTTGTTTTCTTGAATTTTGGAACCCACACTGTGACATTGAGTGCAATTTTTAATGCCCTCCAGTTGTTTGTGCGGTTCGGACAAATCACCAGGCGAAAACTGTCCCTGGCTTGCAGAAAACACAAAAAACAATAGCGCTATGTAGGTGAAGTATCTCAATGGGATTTAAGAATTTTATTTTTTGCTAATTCCAATTCAATTCCAGCATTTTTGAGAAATTCGGTTGGCAATTCTCCACCGGCAAATATGTAAATGCGGTCAATGTTTTCAATGGAGTTTAGTTCCCCTTCAATTTCTATTTCGATTTTAGCATCATCAATTCTTTTGAGTTCTGAATTGAACAACATTTGAAGTTCCTTGTTATGAATGGCCGATTGGATTTTTTCTTCGTTTAAGGATTTGATACGCGCAAATGCATTTTTTCTGTAGGATAAATATACCGTGTTATGATCCTTCAACATGAGCGCTGCCTCAATGGCTGAATCTCCTCCACCAACCACCATAATTCGTTCGTTGTTTATTTCGTCCGCCTCAATCAATCGGTAGGCCACTCGAGTAGATAATTCTCCGGGAATATTCAACTTTCTAGGTGAACCTCGCCGGCCGATTGCCAAAAGTACGGTCTGACTTACTAAAGCATCCCCATTCTGAAGTTGAATCTGAAATAGATCTCCCTCCTTCGCAATGGAATTCACCTTGGTATTTTCTTGAATTTTTAAATCGAATGTACTTCTAATTTCTTTCCAAAGTTCCAATAACTCTTCTTTACTGGTATAATTGAGTTTAACCGATCCGTATAAAGGAAGGTTTACCGGATGGGTCATAACAATTTTTCCCCGAGGATAAGTAAATACCGCACCACCTAAACTGTCTTGTTCGAGAACAAGGTAGTTTAAACCCAATTCTTTGGCACGAAGTGCAGCACCAATTCCCGCAGGACCGGCTCCCACAATAATTAGATCGTAAATGGGGTGGGATTTGACATCCGAAATACTATTTTCAGAGAGAGGTATACTAGAGTTGCCGTTTTTAGAGAGTGATGTATTGGATTGGTTATAATGTGATATAATTTTATCCGAATTGTTTTTTTCGGGGGATGTAGATTCGGAAGGATTCAAATCTTTGCAACGTAATTTTATTGCATTCACGGCTGAAATTCCTTGTTCAATGGAATTTTTAATCAAACCCATTCCACCCAATTCACCAGCAATAAAAATACCGTCTACGTTGGTTTCGTAATCGGGTTTAACGTGTGGAAGTTCCACTCCGCGTTTCTCTGTTCCAATTCGCAAACTGATGGCATCTACAGGACATGCTAAAAAACAAGCTCCATGCCCAATACAACTTGTTGTATTGATGAGTGTTCCTCTACCGTTCATAATTCCTAAAACATCTTTTTCGGGACAGGCGTTTACACATGCTCCGCTGCCAATGCATTTTTGTGGATCGATGTAAGGATAAAGAGATAGAGGTTCATACCTGCCCGATTGTTTGGCGGAATCCACTTTTTGTTGAACCTGTTGAGATGCTAACTGAAACTTTCTGAAATAGCTAATAAATACCCATACTACGAATAGTGCTGTGATCAAATAAATGCTAATTTCAATAAAGTCCATAGATGTTTAAAATATCCAAGTGTATCCCATTAGGAGAGTAACTATAATGTGCACAATGACGATAACCAACATAATAATCGCAAAAGGTTTGTGGAATACATGCCAATAGGAAAACCACTTTTGCATTTTTTCCAAATGCTTCAATTGACGGTTCAAACGTTGGAGTTTAGAAATATTCTGAATGGCTTTTTTCCTTTCAGATTTTTGAGCAATTTGAGTTTGAATTTCTTTTTTGAGGTTTTTCAAACCCAATGGATTGGCAAGTGATTCTAAACTTAGGTTTGTTCCGGAATTGCTTGAAGGATTACCGATTGCCTCTGAAGATGCGTTGTTTTTTAAAATATCTTTGATTTGTTGCAGTAAATTTTGCAAATCAGATTCAATTTCTTTTAAATCCAAAGATTTACCGTTTAAGGAACGAGGAATTTGAATGTAGATATATCTTCCTACAACACCGCTAGCTACCACTAATACCATGCTCCAGAATCCTATGGATACAATTCCACCAAACTTAAATGTGGTATGATACAGTACTAAAATTGGTCCTACAGTGCATAGGAATATGTGAAACTCGAGCAAGTATTTTAGTCGAACTATTTTTTCAAATCGGAGTGTTTTTTTAGCGTAGATGTAACCAAATACTCCAATGGCAATTAAAAGGGTGCCAATAATACCGTAACCATGTCCTAAAAAACCAGATGCGTGTAGTGTTTTGTATTGCGGATGATAAAAACGTTCTTCCAAAGGAGTTTGGTAGAAATCGTATCCATCGAGTGTCAGTTTTGCGGTTAACCACAAAGTAAAGACAATCATGCATGCCCGAAAAATCCAAACTCTCCAATAGAGACTCATAATTTTTTTAGTTTACAAATATAACGATTTTTTGGTAGAATGTAATTTTATTGTCAAAATACAGATCGCTTTCAAAGCTTTGATATTGCTGTGTTTTAACTCATAAAATATTTATATTTGTTTAAACAAATAAATGAGTAAATTTGTAAAATGAATCGATTGGAGATGAATGGCGGCAGAAAGTTTTTTTCAGAATATGTCACTATTGTGATTCACAGGTTTAATGAGTGGTTGAATTTCAGAAATCCATTGTTTTTGTTCTTTTTGATTGCTTGGAGTTCAAATACAAATGCTCAGAAGGTCATAAAAAATTCCCTTCCATCCACTAAAATCAAAAATTCAACTTTTAATCCATCGAACAATCCAACAAAAGCAAGGAAATCTATACAAAATGAAGGAAGTAGAAACAGTAATACTATGATACAAAATGTAAATCCGATGTTGTGTGATCCTGATTCCGGAATTTGTGAAATTCCATTAGACACACATGATGTTCATTCCTCAGGTGTTGAAAAATCAGCCCCGGTAACATCATCCACAGAGAAATCATCCCCCGAAACATCAGCTTCAGAGAAAGCATCCC
>CAYPYX010000022.1:0-13991 GCA_964415065.1 uncultured Rhizobium sp. | reverse complement strand
CAGAGAAAGCATCCCCCGAAAAAATATCCCTCGAGAAAGCAGAAAAACCCATTCGAATAATTTATTACACGGATCCGATTTGTTCATCTTGTTGGGGAATTGAACCGCAATTGCGAAAATTGAAATTGGAATACGGCGATGTTTTTGAAATAGAATATAAAATGGGAGGACTGCTGCCTGATTGGAGTTACAACAGCGGTGGAATCAGTAAGCCATCCGATGTAGCTCATCATTGGGATGAGGTGAGTGAATACTATCAAATGCCCATTGATGGCGACGTATGGTTGGAAAATCCCTTATCTTCTTCCTATCCACCTTCAATTGCTTTCAAAGCAGCACAAATTCAGGATGAACAGAAGGCCATTGCATTCTTAAGAATTTTGAGAGAAATGGTCTTTTTGCAGAAGAAGAATATTACTGAAAATCAGAACATTGTTGATGCGGCAATTCAAGCAGGTTTGGATCCTAAAAAACTATTGGAAGATATGCCTGGCAAAGGATTAGAACTTTTTAAGGCGGATCTACAATTGGCACAAAACCTGTCGGTTAGAGGATTTCCCACCTTGATTTTGAATAATTTGGTGTTTCAAACGGAACGTGTATATGGATATAAACCTTATTCGGTTTTTGAAATGGCCATACTAAAATTAGCCCCTCTTACTCAAAAGAAGGGCTATTCTACAGATTGGGAGTCTCTTTTTAAACGATATCCATCGTTGACTTTAAGGGAGTTTTCAGAACTATCAGAACAAGATAGCGTTGCATCAGAAGCTCTTCTCCATAAATTGGTGTCAGACAGTAAATTGACCGAACTGAAAACCAAGAATGGGTCAATGTATATCCGGAAACCTTAAAGATTATTCGATTGCGTTGAAAAGTACTACAGAGCAAGAATCTCCAAAAATAGAAATTATAGATTTCAATCTATCCAAACGAATGTTTCCAATAATGTAACATTCGCCATTTCGACTGAGTCGCTCTGTGGTACTTTCAAAATATGGGTCAATGGAAACCTCAGATTTCTCCGGAAATCTGAACAACACTTTGAATTCAATGTTTTCGGAGATTTGGGCAGCATTTTTTGAACTATTTTGGAGCTTTTTATACTCATATTTGTAGTCGTAACTTAGAGCTGAAATGTCGGAAATAACTGCAGAAGCAGTAGGATAAGCACCGGCGCCTTTTCCTACAAAAAACTGATAATCACTAAAAAACGATTTGGTTTTTATCCCATTGAATACATCGTCGACAGCATAAATAGGGTCTGAGTCTTCAACGAATTTGGGCAGAACCCATGCTCCAATTTCTCCTGATTTCAAACGCGTGGCAACAGCTATGAGTTTTATCTTCAAGCGTTTTTCTTTCGCAAATTGCAATTCCAAATCCCCCAATCGGTCTATACCAATGTGAAATACCGTTTCAGGTTTCACAATAACGCCAAAGGCATGTCCAATGAGTAAAATTAATTTGAATTTAGCATCGAATCCTCCTGTGTCCATGATGGGATTGGATTCTGCATAACCTAACTCTTGTGCTCGTTTAAGTGCAACTTGTGGTTGAATTTGAAGGGTGTCAATTTGTGTTAAAATGTAATTGGTAGATCCGTTTACAATGCCTTCAACATGTTCTAATAGATCATTATCATAGTATTCTTCCAGGTTTCTAATAATGGGAATACTCGCACAACAGGCGGCTTCATACAGCAACGAAGAACCCGTTCGCGCCTGTAATTCTAAAAGCTCACTGAAATGTTCTGCAATCATTTTTTTATTAGCAGACACAACGGATTTACCTCCAATTAGCGACTTTTTTACAATTTGAAATGCCGCTTCTGAATCATCAATGAGCTCAACGATAGTATTGATTTCAGGATTATTAATTAGTTCATCCGCATCCGTGGTGAAATAAGATGCAGGTAAATTGCGTTTTTTATCGCTGTGTTTGATGCAAATTTTTGAAATTTCAGCATTCAGGGTAGGTGTTTTTTGAATGGCTTCATACAATCCTTGTCCTACCACTCCATATCCAAACAATCCAATTTTAACTTCTTTTCTTTTCATGTAGGAATTTTTTATTTTACTGAGTGAAATGCTTGTTTTAGGTCGTTAATCAAATCATCAACATCCTCCAAACCAACGGAAATTCGAATGAGAGAATCGGTAACACCGGATTGGTATCTTTTTTCTCGGGGGATGGATTTATGCGTCATTTCACAGGGCAGACAAATCAAACTTTTTATACCACCCAAGCTTTCAGCTAATTTGAACAATTGAGTACATGAAACAATTTTGTTGGCATCATCTTTGTTGTCGTTGTGTAGGTCGAAAGATATTATACCGCCAAAATGCTTCATTTGATTGGAGGCTATTTGGTGATTTTTATGGGATGGTAGTCCGGGATAATAAACGTTTTTTACCTCTTGACATTCGTTCAAGAATTCAGCAATTTTTTGTGCATTTTCCGAATGTTGTTTAACCCGAAGTTGCAAGGTTTCAATTCCTCGAATCACTAACCAAGAATCAAATGGAGCCAAGATTCCTCCAGATGCATTTTGAATGAACTTAATTTTTTCGCCCAAATCCTTAGTTTTTGTAATTACTAAGCCTGCAATAAGATCACTATGTCCTCCCAAATATTTAGTAGCCGAGTGAATAACAATATCTGCACCAAAATCAATGGGTTTTTGGGAAGCAGGTGAGGCAAAAGTATTGTCAACACAAAGCAACAACTGATGTTGTTGGGCAATTTTTCCGACAGCATTTAAATCCGTAATTTTAAGTGTTGGATTAGTGGGTGTTTCAATCCAAATCATTTTGGTTTTCGGAGAAATGGCGTTTTCAATGTTTTGAAAATCCGTAGAGTCGGCATATCTAACTTGAATTCCAAACTTTTGGTAGACATGAGTTAGCAATCTAAATGCTCCACCATAAATATCGTCTACTGCCACAATTTCATCGCCGGATTCCAGTAGTTTGATTACAGCATCGATGGCAGCCAAGCCAGAGGCAAACGCAAAACCTTTGCTTCCATTTTCTAGAACTGCGATTAAGTCTTCGAGTACAGCTCGAGTGGGGTTGTTGCTCCGTGCATAATCGTAACCGGCATGCACTCCTGGAGCGGTTTGAACAAATGTGGAAGTTTGATAAATGGGAGTTGATACTGCACCCGTAAGTGGATCAACAGGAATTTGATGTAAAATGTGTGTGCTTTCTTTCATAGTATTTAGTTTTTGAATGATTGTTTCGAAGTGAAACGAAACACACATCGGTCGAATGCAGACCCTGAAAAACTAAATACGGTAGTTGCGTCCCCCAAAAAGGCACAAGTTGAAATTGCGATTTTGAAAACAGACTCCGTGGATTCATTCCCTTTGTTTTTGACAGTTAGTCCGCATCATTTTACCACCGTAGCAGGGTTAGTGCTCGGTTGGTGACCAAATATGGTCTCGTGATACTTCTGCAAAGATACGAAAACTTTTTGAACTCTGCAATTTTCACAATTCAATTTGATACTTTTGAAAACGTTATTATATCAATTTGATGAAAAGCAAAGTAACCGGAATTGGCGGAGTATTCTTTAAATGTAAAGATCCTGAAGCAGTTAAAGAATGGTACAGCAAGTATTTAGGATTAGCAACAGATGCTTATGGATCTACGTTTTCATGGCATCCCACAGAAACTCCGGAAAAAGTGGCCTATACCCAGTGGAGTCCTTTCAAAGAATCTACGAATTATTTTGAACCCTCTACCAAGGAGTTTATGATCAACTATCGAGTTGAGAACTTAATCGAATTGGTTGAACAATTGAAATCGGAAGGAATTACCGTTCTCGATGAAATTGCAGAATATGATTACGGCAAATTCGTTCATATTTTGGATTTAGAAGGGAATAAAATTGAACTTTGGGAACCAGTTGATGAAAAATTAATTTAATAGACAGAGAAATTGAACTATATTCCCTCATTGTTATTCCTATGAAAATTCAATCCCTATTTGTAAATCTACCTATTCATGATGTTAAGAAAACACGTGAATTTTGGACGAATCTCGGCGCAGAATTCAATGAACAATTTTGCGATGATAAAGCTCTATGTGTTGTTCTCAAGGAAGATGTAATTTACGCAATGTTAATTACCCATGAGTATTTTGGAACTTTTACCAATCGTCCCATTGCCAATGGTTCAACTACTCAAGTCTTGAACGCAATTCAAGTGGAAAGTCGCGAAAAAGTAGATGAAATTGTTACCAAAGCACTTCAAAATGGAGCTACACGCTATCAAGAACCTAAAGATCATGGTTGGATGTACTACGATAGTTTCGCGGATATTGATGGTCATCAGTGGGAAATTGGATTTTCAGACCTAAGTCAATTGCCACAGGAGTAAAATTGTAGATAACCAATTCTAATTACCAATTCCTAAAGAAAATAAATCATTACCCTAGGATTTAATTATCAGCATATGAAAACAAATTACCCCAATTCTAATACTAATACAAACCTAATGTTTTCAAAAGAACATAAAAGAGGCAAAATTGCATTCGGCTTGCTTTTGATCTTAGTTGGATCCGTTTGGATGGCCAAAGAAATGGGAGTAGCATTTCCCGACTTCCTCTTTCATTGGTCTGTTATTTTGATTTTATTCGGTTTATATAATCTCATTAAACATGGATTTACTCATGCTTCTGGTTACATTTTATTGTTAGTAGGGAGTTTGTTTTTATTGCGACATGCGTATCCTGAATTTGAGTTTAGACAATATGTTTGGCCTATAGCAATCATTTGCCTTGGATTGTTTACTATGTTTCAACCTTGGACAAATAAGCGCAGATTTAAATTGAATAATCGTGAGTATAATCTATCGAATGACGGTAACTCAAGTGAACATTCTTCGGAAAAGGTGTATGATCCACTTCAAGAAAACCACCAATCCTCTAGTTCAAGTAATAGCTTAGATTTTATTCAGGTTGAAGCTATATTGAGCGGTTCGAAAAAATCAATTCATACCCAAAATTTCCTTGGAGGTGATATTTCCGTAATTATGGGAGGTGCTGAAGTCAATTTAGCAAAGTGCCAAATTCAAGGCAAAGCAGTTCTTAATCTTAATGCTATCATGGGTGGAATTGAAATAATTTGTCCTCCGGATTGGAAAATTGAAAATAACATATCTGCAGTTTTAGGGGGAGTTACCGACAAACGTTGGAATTTAAATACCAATGAAAATTCCGACAAGATTCTTGTACTTTTGGGAAGTGCTATTATGGGTGGTATCGAAATTCGCTAGTAGGTAGAATTTAATAACCAGAATTAATTAATTGATAACTCATAAAAACAACGATACAATCCATTATTCGTTGCTTGTAAATAATTGATTTTGATTTTTTGTAATAATTAAACTAAAAAATATAACCTTCATGAATGTTAAGTTCGTACTTCTAAGTTTTGTTTTTGTGGGGAGTTGTGTAACCCTCTCAGCCCAAAACAAGACCTTAAAAACCCGAGATGGATTTGCGCTCGGAACCCGCAACGATTTTATTAATGCTTGTGTAAACGGTGCAGGAAAGAGTTTTATCGAAGTAGAAGGTGTTCAATTGGCTACTGTCGACTATTGCGCTTGTGTTTGCGATAATTTGATTCCGAAAGTGGATAGTCGCGAGTTGATTACAGCCGTTCAAGAAGGGAATATGGTGGCTTATTTGCTCAACGATAGTAATCGTTCGATAATTATGGATTGTGTTGCAGAAAACATGAAAACCAATCCGAATTTTGCGAACATCCCTGAAAAAAAGTATTCAACCAATGAATATAAAAAAGAAGATATTATTGGAAGCGACGAGTTTACGGAGCTGGATTTAAAGGAATTGCCGAATTCCGTGTTTACAGTCCAAATTAGCATTGAAGGTCAAATTCGGAACTTTTTGTTTGATACAGGCGCAAGTGAAATAATTATCGACTCTGACCTAGAACGCGAATTACTATTAAACGGTTCTATTGGTCGTGAAAACTACCTAGAAAAACGACCATTTATTTTGGCCAATGGCGATAAAGTCACTGCTCAAATGATTCGAGTGAATAATGTTAGAGTGGGAGATTACATAGTAAACAACACGGTGATTGCTGTAATTGATGGCGGTGACTTGCTTTTGGGGAATGGTTTTCTGAAGAAATTTAAAAACTGGAGTTTGGACAGCCAGAATAAGGTAATTAAAGTATACAAATAACGTTAAGAGTAAATCTCGATACCGATGTGTTGAAGTAATCCGCGAATTTCAGATTCTGAAAATTTCGCTTTCTTCAGATAATTTTTTGCTGGATCGATGCTAAAATTCCGACTTCCTCGGAAATCTGCTTTTTCCAAACGGGTTTGGTCGAAAATAGCACCAATTAAATTGCAATCTAATAATTTAGCTTCAGTTAAATCGCATTCTGAAAAATCTACCTGTTTCAAATTACATGATGTAAAGTTTGTTTTCTTCAATTTCAATCTAAAGAAATTGGATAGTTCCAAATTACATTCATTAAAATTCATAGAAAGCAATAACGTTTCGCATTGATAAAAGGGTATACCCATCAATTTACAGTTTTGAAACAATACTTCTCTGAAGGAAGATTTGTAGGTTTTGCAATTGATAAATTCGCAATTCTCAAAGATACATTCACTGAAAACGACGGTAGAAAGGTCATGTTCTACCCATTTACAATCAACAAATTTACATTCTGAATATTCGGTAATTTCAAAACGGGTATTTCGAAAATCAATGTGATCAAATACTTCTAATTCAATCATTTTATTTGAAAAGAAACCGGTAAGTATGCATACATAAGTAGCTGAATTTAAAATTTAAAGAAGTTCAACTTTTTATTTTTTCTCTTCTTTAGTGATTTTTACCACTTCTTCCATTTTGTATACAAATAAACTACCGTCGGCAGTTTGTATTTTTAAAGTTTCATTGGGGATTTGCTCCATGATTAACCCTCTAATAATGCTGCCGTTTTTCAAATATACTACATCAACGAATTCCACTTTCTTTTCTTCTGTTTGGGGTTTTGACTCTACAACCGGTGGAGGAGTGGGTTTGTTTTTAGGACCAGCAACGGATCTTAATATTAAGCCCAATGCCATTAAAATAACACCCAACAAAATGCTTACAAATATGATAAATAAAACTCCGAGAATAATCAAAACACTGCCGAAAACGCGGGTTCCAGAGCCAGAATTTGAAGAGTCTTCTAATTTTTGAATGGATTGACTTTTTGCGGCAGATTGTAGTCGGTTATCGTTTTTTATGCTCTTTTTATCGTTTTTGGGGAAGATAGTAAATGGTGAATGTTTCAAATTCCTAATGGGACTAAACATTTCGGAATTAATATTAACATTTGGGTAATTGGCAGCAGTTAATCGGGTATTCGAATTATCCTCAACTCCTTGGGAAGTTGGAAAGGATTGAAAATTTTGGGGTATGAGTTGATTGTTGTTTTCAAGGGATTCTGGATTTTGCAACGAAAAAGATGTAGTCGGTGCTTCATTAGCTTTTGAAATTCCCACAGAACCAGTTGAATTCTTATTTACGGGTAATTCATTGGATGAATTTCTTGTGTTTTTGGAAGTTTTTTGGATTGGAATTGATTCATTTCTTCCAGAAGAAAAATTCCAATTAATGTTGTAGCCAGAATTATGGTATCTCTTTTCTAAGGTGCAAGAATTCAAAGTGAAAACCAACACTGTAATCCCCAATAGAATTTTTCTCATATAAACCGTTTCTTTTTCCAAATATAGTCGAATTCGTTAGATTGGAATGATTAATTTAGGGTTAAAAGGCATAATATGAGGGAAAAACCTTCTAAATCAGTGATTATTTAGATCAAACAAGTATTGTTTTATAATTAATTTTCGATCGATTTATTACAGACTGAAAGTCGATTATCTAAATTGCGATTAGATTTGTAAACAACCATGAGCTCCACAATTACATCCCCCGAAACAATAGAACTTCCAGCTGAGCTGTTGGAGTCATTGACTCAAATACAGGAGCAAAAACAAATTACAGTAGTGGTTACCGTGGGAACCAATTCTGAAGTTCAATATCAACGTATTTGGCCAACCATCGAGCTCCGTTCGGAGGTTAATGCTGAATGTGCCAAATTATTGCAAGTAATTGGACTCAATCCCTTTCCGAATTGGACGACAATCCCTGCGGGAATTCAAAAACAATTTTGTCTCATTTTTGAACCCTTAAGTTCTGACGTTAGCAGTTTTTCTATTGTAGAAGATATTCCAGAAACCGGTGGATTCTTTGAATCGGGCATCCTAAGAAACAAAACGGATGTTTATCGAGTTTGGCAATAGTGTATACAAATGAACAATAATCTTGAAAATACTATTGATATGAAATATAGGTAGATGTGTTATTCATGGAGCTATTTTAAACACACGAATAATAATCGAATATTGTTCAACCCAATTTTCCCAAACCTGAAATAAAAATTAATGATAACTATTCAATTTAAATCTGCAATATGAATATAGTGCACCGAATTTCCCAACTAATATTGTTTGTTTATATACCCATAATAAATGCTCAACCTGTAAACTCAAATTCAAATACCATGCAAGATCGAATCCAAAAAATAATTGATAAAACCGTTGATAACAAACGTGTTTTTGGAGCGGCGTTTTCATTGAGACAGGATTCCACACAATTAATTTTTAACTCGGGTAATATTAAACAAGATGAGCATTACTTTATAGCGAGTACAACTAAATTATTCACCTCAGCTATGATTTTACAGCTAAAATCGGAAGGGATGTTAAAATTAAAGGATCCACTTTCTAAGTACTTCGATTCAGGCATTTTAAAAGGATTGCATGTTCTAAAAGGAGTTGATTATTCATATCAAATTACGGTTGAACAATTATTAGCACATACTTCGGGATTGCCCGATTATTTTCAAGATAAAAACGCACAGGGAGTAAGTTTAGAGAATCAATTGGTTTCGGGAAATGATGTATACTGGTCGTTTGAAGATGCCGTCAATAGAAGCAAAAAATTAAAACCTAAGTTTAAACCCGGAACTCCAGGGAAGGCACATTATTCAGATTTGAATTTTCAACTATTAGGAAAAATCATTGAGAAAATTACTGGCCTATCCTATTCCGATGCATGCAATATTCGAATCATAGAACCACTAGAATTGAAATCCACTTACTTGTTTCAGGATTCGTTTGATGATCGTCCGCACAAATTATATTATAAATCTTCCCAATTGAACATCCCAAAAGCCATGGTTAGTTTTGGTCCTGATGGGGGAATGGTTTCCAATCAGTCTGATATGTTGGTTTTTATCCAAGCATTTTTTCAAGGTAAACTTTTTCCCAAAGAGTATTTAGATTGGATGCAGGATTGGAATGATATATTTTCACCATTGCAATCGGGAATAGGAATACATCGGTTCAAACTTCCGTGGTATTTTAATCCAACGGGAGCGGTACCTGTTTTTATAGGACATTCGGGGTTGTCAGGAGCCTTAGCATATTATGCGCCTCAAGAAAATTTATTCATTGTTGGTACCGTGAACCAAATTGCCTACCCAAGTATTTCCTTTCAAACCATGATAAAAATATCCCTAGAAATGAAAAAAGGCCACCTCAAAAGGTGACCTTTTCAAAAGAAAAAGAAGAATAATTAGTTCTTCACAAACTTAACGTGGGCAGTTTTGCCTTGAGATTGAATAGACAAGAAGTAAATTCCATTTGGAAGAGATTCTACGTTCAATTCAGTTCGAGAAGTAAGATCGTTGATGATTTGAATGGTTTTACCCGAAATATCTGAAATTCGAACATTCATGGTTGAACCATTCAAGTTATTAATAGTTAGTTTGGATTGAGCAGGATTTGGATAAACACTAACAGGTAATTCCATGATTTTAGTGCTGTTTACTTTACAAACCTTAACGTATACGCTATCAGTAGCTGTGTAGTTTCCACAACCCGGTGCATTAAATTTATATGAGATGGTAACCCAGCCTTCTTTGGTTATTTTGGTAGGATCGAAAGTGTTTCCGGTAACACCTTCACCTTCGAATGTTCCAGTGTTAGGATAACCTTTCATGGTTACTGTTTCACCGTCTTCCATGCACAATGTGTCGGCGTCGATTTCTACACTTACGAAATTATTTGTTTCGTGAGCTCCAATATCACGCATTTCAATTATGCTGTAACCGCGTTGATCGGTTTCTGGCATATCTTGGTATTCCATGGCACTATCAATTGCTGGAGAACCAGCCAACAATGCATAGGTTCGAGTAGGAGAGCAGTTGAAAGCCAATGTATCTAGTTTTGGATCAATTTGTTTGTATGAACCCAATACTTTAACATTTACATTACTGGAATCTACATTATTAATAATAGAATTGGATAAAGTAATGTTACCTACTAATTGATAGAAGTCTTGCTTTGCATAACTCTTATTGTTCCATGAAATGGTATTCATCACTTCCACTGTATCCTGAGAATATACGGCTCCACCTTGTCCTCCATAGGTCGTTGACCCAGATAAAAAGCCCGCCGCTTCATTTTCAGAGAAGGTACAATTAATAAAATGAGTATATCCACGATAAACGAAAATGGCACCTCCATTAGATCGAGAGAAGTTTTTTGCAAAAGTAGTATTGATGATTTTTGAATGGTCTTTAGTACTAGACGATTGATATGCCAACGCACCCCCTAAACACTGTCCTGCTTTGTTTTCATTATCGCAAACATTGCCCGAAAATTCAGAATTGCTAATTGTAACACGTGCTGCAACTACGCCTCCACCAGAAGTTTGGCTTGATGATTTTGAAAATGCACGACAATTAACAATGCGACAGTTATCCATAATTAAATGGGTGCTAAATGTGTTACCATTGATTCCACCACCTTGGCCGTTACCGGTTGAATTGTCGCCGTTTTGAATAGTTAAATTCGCAATATTTACTTCTGTTTGACCTTGGAAATCAAACACTGAACCTACAGAATTAAAGGGTTTGTCAGAACCTTGAATGATGGTTTTGTCGGGTCCTTCACCACGAATGATTAAGGTTTTTGTATTTACATTAGGTTTTAATTTGAATTCGGTGTAAGTACCTTCTTTAATGGTCAAACCATCGCCATCTTCTAAAACGGCAAAGGCTTCTGCAATTGAATCAAAATCTCCGCCTGATTTAGCAACCGTGTACTTATTAATGAAGTTGATTGCAATTCTCATGGATGATTTACCCGTGCTATCGGCTTTCCCGTTATTGGTAAAAGCAGCGTCTTTGAATGTTAACATAACAGCTGTGTCGAATTCATGAGCACTAGCTATTCCTGTTAATGAAAATTCTAGCATACCACTATCCATTACAATCGCTTTTGCTGTTAAACCTGCTGGAACAAAATCCACAGTTAAGCCACCGTTTGCAACTAAGTCGTTACCATTTGCGGAGTTAAATCCTTGACCTTTTAATCGATTATGAGTTATGGAAACAGTTCCAGAAATTTTACCATCAGTTTCAAATGATTCAGACAACTTAGTAACCGAATATTTTAGAGCGGGACCTTCAAGAGATACTTCCATTCCTGTTCCCCATCCAGAGGTTGGGTATTTATCAGTTGAACTAGAGGTTCTGTTCGCCCAACCCCATTGCAATCCCATGGTATCACCTGGCCATTGAGCAAAAGACCATAATTTATTTGAAGCGCCAAAGTAGATAGCATAATAATTCATGCCTTTAGGACCTACCCAATAGTCTTTACCGTTGTAGGTACCTTTGTGAACGTACAATCCGCTTGAGAAGTTGTCGTTTTGAATTTCCACCACCAAATTGGGTGTTTGAGCCCAGATTCCCGAAATGAGGAATAAGCAGCTTGCAATTAAAGAATAGAGTTTTTTCATTGTAATTTAAGTTCGATACAAAGTTCTGAATACTTATTTGTACTAAGTGCATGTTGGAAATAACATTCTTGAGACAAGGATATAACATTATCTAACATTGTGGGATAAATTATACCATTTTATACGATTTGAAGTTGCATAAATATAAATGCAGGTAAATGAATAGTATTTTTACATAAATATTTATCTATTCACAAAACAAGCCTTAGAAAAACTATGCAAAATGCCACGAATGAACTAATCTTGCATTTCTTTCCTCTTAGCTCATTTGCTTCGCGAATGCGGTATTTAAGATACATAGCTGTTTTGTGAATGCTTTTTCTTTCATCATCAAGTAACCAAATATTATGAAAAATAAATACCTATTCTCGTTTGCACATTTCAAAAAATCGGTGGTTTTGGCCCTGGTGGGATTGATGAGTGTTTCAAGTATTACTGCACAGGTTAACCCTGAAGTACTTTATTATCGATTTGATAGTAAGTCGGCTACGAACAAAATTTTTAATTATGCAACAAATCCCCCAACAGGTGCGGATTCTGCTCAAATCAATGGAAATCTTACATTAGGAGATACTGGATTGTGTGGTACTGCATTAGTAGGAACCGGAGTTTCAAGCGGTACAGATTATGTAGACACTAAATGGCCAACTCAAATAACAGGTTCCTGGACCTATGCTATGTGGATGAAGAAAATTCCAACTAGCAGCACATTGTTCTATATTTTTGGGGATGTTTCAGCTGGCAGTTTCCGTTGTTTTACCAATGGAGTAGCTGGAAGTGGCAACTGGATTTTAAGAGGTCCATTTTCGGATTTGTTAATTACCGGAGGTGCTAATATGAATGATAATCACTTGGTTTTTACCTATAACGATACTACCAAGGAACTTAAAGGTTATTTGAACGGAACACTAAATAAAACAGTTACGTTAACTACATCTCCCAATACTTCAAGTACTGGGACTCTTAAAGTTTGTGGATACAGTAGCAACGTGGGTTTACCCTCGGGTGGTTTAATGGATAATTTTATGGTATTCAATAGAGCAGTATCCGCAAGCGAAGTAACTAAATTGTTCTCAGGAGCTTCCTATACTCAAGTAAAATTAAGTGGATGCGATCAAGTGTTAAGTCCAAGTAAAAAATATCTTTTTACCAAATCAGGTGTTTATTATGACACCTTAGTGGGGTATTCTCGTTGCGACAGTATTATAACAATGAACGTTACCATTAACAACTCTTCTAAATCTAAAATTAATCCTGTTGTTTGTTCTGAATTTACATCCCCAAGTAAAAAATACATGTTTCAAAAATCTGGAACCTATTACGATACTTTAGTAAATTCAACAGGTTGTGATAGTATTATTGAAATTAACTTAACCGTTAACTACCCAACTACCTATAAAGTTTCAAAAACGGTGTGTGGAAGCTACACAAGTGCTAATGGTAATGTTTACACGAGCACAGGAGTTTACACCGATACTTTGAAAAATGTTAATGGTTGCGATAGTTTTATCATCACGGATTTGACCGTTAATTATTCCAGCAAAAGTCAAGTTACTTTGACTGTGTGCGATGTTTATCAAAGTCCTATGGGCAAAACATATACATCAAGTGGAACTTACTTCGATACATTAGTAAATAGCCAAGGATGCGATAGTTTAATCACCACGGATTTAACGGTTTTACAATCTACAACATTTGAACAGGATATTACCGCATGCGACTCTTTCGTTGGACCTACGGGAACGGTATATACTACCTCTGGTCAATATCATGATGTGATTAAAAATGCTGCGGGTTGCGACAGTATGATTATGACTAATTTAACTATCAATCATAGTTTTCTAGGTAAAGAAATCGTTCGCGTATGTGGAGGATATCGTTCACCCAAAGGAAATTGGATTACCCAATCTGGCATGTATTACGATACATTAATAACGGTAAATGGATGCGATAGTATTTATGTTTTAGATGTTACTATTGATACTGTGAATGTGGGTGTTACTGTAGACAATAATATTATTACTGCAACTCAACAAGGTGCTTCTTACCAATGGTTGGATTGCGCAAATGGTTTTGCAC
>CAYPYX010000021.1:0-32717 GCA_964415065.1 uncultured Rhizobium sp. | reverse complement strand
CTTTTGGCTCCGAGGAGTTCAAAGAAGGCACGGATGCGTTCCTTAACAAAAGAATCCCGCAGTTCAGAAAGTGAGCTATGTAGCAAATAATCTTTTTGTTTTATCTTTGAACTCAAATGTCTTTATTTAAATCCCGCACCACATTTGTCATCATGCTTTTAACTATAGCTTTGGTGCAGCAGTCGTGCTTTACTACTAAGAAACAAATCTACTTTCAAGGTCTTGCGGATAGCACTGCCAACCTAACCATGCAACAGCCAGACCCCATCATACAACGCGGGGATCAGTTGTTTATAAGAATATATGCTTTAGACCCAATTAGCGCTGAATATTTTAACCAACCGGTTGGTTTGGGTGCAGGGGGAAACTCTGGTATGGTAATGGCCAATGTTATGAACGGACCACAGGGTGGGGGACTTATTGGTTATTTGGTGAACGAAAGTGGAGATATTGAATTTCCGAAATTAGGCGCAGTACGAGTAATTGGGTACACACAACAGCGTTTAAGAGATTCATTACAAGTATGGCTATTGCCTTACTTAAAAGAACCTATTGCTTCGGTAAGATTAATTAATTTCAGGGTAACCTATATGACATCCGATCGTGCAAATACTATTGTAATTGCAAATAACAAAACCAATTTACTGCAATTTTTAGGTATGGTGAATGGAGTAACATGGATGGATCGAAGAGACAATATCCGTGTAATTCGTCAGGTAGACAGTGTTCAAAAAGTGTATTCCATCAATCTTACCGATGGTTCGGTTTTTTCATCTCCAGCATTTTACTTACAACCTAACGATATAGTTTACGTGGAGCCGAATAAAAGGAAATTTTTGGAAACCAACATACAGTTAATTAGCTATGTAGCTACTATAACCAGTACTTTAACGGTTTTGTATTTATTCATCAATAATTTGAGCAACTAATGAGCGATTCAAATAATAAATTTGTTATTGAACAGAAAGAGGAAAACACCAATAAACAATTGTTAGAAATCTTTTTTCGAGATTATTTACCTTACTGGCCGGTATTACTAACATTTGCAATAGTTGGTTTTTTTGTTGCAAAAATTTACATACGCTATCAAGTTCCACAATATCGTGTGGATGCAGGCATTTTATTGAAAGATGCATCAGAAGAGACTACAGATGATTTATTAAGAAAAGCAGTAACTGGAAAGGCAAATACGAGTAACGAAGACGAATTAGAGGTATTAAAAGGGGCAGCTGTTATGCGTAGAGCTGTGAAAAAATCTGAGTCTCAAGTAATTCTATACGCTGTGGGTCGCTTCAGAAGTAGCCAGATCTATAGTAACAATCCCGCTGTAAAAATAACCTTACTTAATCCAGATTCTGCAATTTCTGTAAAAGATGCCTTTAACTTTAATTACAAAAAGAAAGAAATAACGATTGGCAAAAGCACCTATCCGGTTGGTAAAGTTTTTGATTGGTATGGTAATAAGTTAATAGTAACAATAAATCCTGAAGCTAAAGAAAAACAATTTCAAGAATTTAGTAACAATAGTGAAAGGAAATTATTTTTAAATGTTTTGTCATTGGAACATGCAACAATCGAAATGCAGAACTCTTTAAAAGTTGAAACTGATAAAAAGTCGAGCATTATTAATTTGGCAGTTGTCAGTTTATCTAAATTGAAAAGTTTAAATCACTTGAATGCAATTGTTGAAAGTTACCAAGTAGAAACTCAAGTTGAAAAGAGAAAGAAGGCTAGATTTACTATGGACTTTATAGATGACCGACTTTCATATATTGGCAAAGATCTAGACAGTATTGAAACACAATTAGTTTCAGTTAAAAAAAATAGTGATGTTAGAAGAATATCTATAGATGCTCAGCGTGTTTTAAAGAAATTAGAAACGGGTGATCAATTAAATTCCCAAACTGAGTTGCAATTGTTTGTGTTAGATGATTTGGAACGCTACGTTAAAGGTAGAATTTCTAAACCAGGTATGGTACCTAGTTCAATTGGGTTGACAGATGCTAATTTGAATACTTTTTTTGATAAATTGTATGAAGCGGAAAGCCGTTATTCTGTGGCATTATCAAATAATGGTCCGAGTAATGATCAAGTGCGTTTGATTAAGAAAGAAATAGATACATATAAAGCTTCATTATTGGAAATCATTCAGAATACTCGAAATAATTTAACTACAATACAACGCAAGGCACAAGGTGATTATTTGAAATTTAATCAGGAGTACGATAATGTAATGAGGAGTATTCCATCTAAAGAACGTGAATTATTGGATATTACTCGACAACAAGAAATTAAGAATGCTTTATACAAGTTTTTATTAGAAAAAAGAGAGGAAGCGGCTATTCAAATGGCTGGAACTCTTAGTGATATTAGAGTAGTTAGGGAACCATTTGGCGGTAATATGGTATCACCAAAAATCCCTCAGATAATAGGACTATTTACAATTGGTTTTGCAAGTGTTGCATTGTTGTTGTTGTTTTTGAAAAGCACAATTCACAATCGTATCCTATCTAGGACCGAAGTAGAAAATCGCACGAACGCTCCGATTATTGGTGAAATTGTTGAAATCCGCACTGATTCACCGTTGGTAGTTAAAGATGGTAATCGAACATTAATAGCCGAGCAATTCCGTGGATTAAGAACTCAATTATCGTTTTTTGCAAGCAATGAAAAATGCAATCGAATATTGGTTACTTCAAGCTTACCTGGAGAAGGAAAATCATTCTGTGCAACCAATATTGCATTGTCTTTCGCACTTGCTGGAAAGAAAACAGTAGTGATCGAGTCGGATATGCGTAAACCAAACGTTGCTAGGTATTTGAACGTATCGCGGAGAACAGGTTTAAGTGGATACCTTTCTGGTAGCTCAAGTAAGAATGATATTTTATTTCCGGTTGAAGATACTGATAATTTGTGGGTTATTCCTGCTGGTGCTATTCCTCCAAATCCAGTAGAACTGATTTTAAATGGGCGATATTCGCAATTGTTGGATGACTTGGCTTTAGATTTTGATTATATTATAATAGATTGTCCACCACTTGGGTTAGTTACTGATGCTCAGGAAATAGCTAAGTTTGTTGATTCAACAGTATTTGTAGTTCGTCAAGGTTATACTCCAAGAGAAGCCATAGTACATATATTAAATCGTTATTATGCTGAGGGTCGAATCCAAAATATGAATGTATTATTGAATGGAATTCGCGGAGGTATTTCTGGCTATGGCTATGGTTACAATTACGGCTATGGAAATGGATACGGGTATGGGTATGGGTATGGCTATGGAACATATAATTATAGCTATGGATATGGATATTACGGTTCAGATAAAAAGATCCAAAATCCTTGGTTGGATAAATTCAGTAGCATATTTATTGCCCCATTTTTAGCCTTTGTCGGTTATCGCAATAAAACTAAAAGACGAAAATAAGTCGTTCACAAATTTTTTTAGACATTTATTTAAATTTAATGCTTGCTTAATAGCAATTGAGTACTTTTGTTACTCAAAATTGTATCAGTTATAAAATTTTTTTGTAACTGAAGTGGCGAAGCTGTATCATGATAGAAACCCTTATTCAAGGCAAAATCCGAGTAAAATTATTGACGAAGTTATTTCTAAACCCCAATAATTTAGTTTATTTGAGGGGGTTAGAGAAAGAATTTGGGGTGAGTTCCAATACAGTACGTGTAGAATTAAATAAACTAAGCGAGGTAAAGCTTATTGAAAAGGTTCAAAATACTGAAAATAACCAAAAGCAATATAGAGCTAACCCACAACATCCCTTGTTTGAAAATCTACGTGGATTTATCCTTAAACAATTTGGATTGGATTCCCTTATTGAGAAGGTATTTGACCGATTAGGTGAGGTGGAAGAAGTATACTTAACACATGATTGGGCTGAAGGTAAAACAGGCCCATTTATGGATTTAGTAGTAGTCGGTAAAGTAGATCAAAATTACATGCATGAATTGATACTTAAAGCAGAACCTATTTTGCAACGAAAAATTCGTGTGGCAGTGTACAAAACCTCAAAAGAACTTCCAGAATGGAAGGATATACCATTTGTAAAATTGATATAATATATTATGGAAAAACTAAATAATTCTCCCAAAATTGCCATAATTGGCTTAGGTTATGTAGGTCTGCCTTTAGCAGTTGCTTTTGCCGAAAAGTATTCGGTAGTAGGATTTGACATTAATCAACAACGCGTAAATGAATTAGCCTCTGGCAAAGATCATACTCTAGAAGTTGAGGATGATTTGTTGCAAAGTGTACTTGTTAATTTTCAATCTGAAAGAGGACTATTGGTTTCAACTCAACTCCAAGACATTAAAGATTGCAATGTGTATGTTGTAACTGTTCCTACACCTACTGATAAGCATAATCGTCCAGTATTAACTCCAATGATTAAAGCTTCTGAAGCAATTGCTTCAGTGTTAAAGAAAAATGATATTGTAATTTATGAAAGCACAGTTTACCCAGGTGTAACTGAAGAAGAAATGGTACCAGTGTTGGAAAAAGTGAGTGGAATGAAATACAACCAAGATTTTTATTGTGGTTATTCTCCAGAACGAATTAATCCTGGCGACAAAGAACACACAGTTACTAAAATTTTAAAAGTTACTTCGGGTTCTACTCCTGAAGTAGCAAATTACGTAGATGATTTGTATAGAAGTGTTATTGTGGCTGGTACGCATAAAGCGAGTTCCATCAAAGTTGCAGAAGCTGCAAAAGTCATAGAGAATTCACAACGCGACATTAATATAGCTTTTGTCAATGAATTGGCAAAAATATTCAACTTGATGGGTATTGATACTCATGAAGTTTTAGAAGCTGCTGCTACTAAATGGAATTTTTTAAAATTCAAACCAGGTTTGGTTGGTGGACATTGCATTGGAGTAGACCCATATTATTTAGCACAGAAAGCACAGGAAGTAGGATACCACCCCGAAATTATTTTGGCTGGAAGACGCGTAAATGATGGAATGGGTAAGTTTGTGGCTACCGAAGTAGTAAAGTTAATGATGCGGAAGGATATTAAGGTAATTGATTCTAAAGTATTGATTATGGGCTTTACATTCAAAGAAGATTGCCCAGATGTGCGCAATACCAAAGTAATTGATATTTATAATGAACTAAAGAACTTCGATATTCAAGTAGATGTATTTGATCCATGGGCTAACCCTGAAGAAGTTATGCATGAGTATGGTATCAAAGTGTTTAATAAAATGACTGAGGAAAATTACTCTGCTGTAATTCTGGCTGTTTCACATAAAGAATTCTTGGATATAAATATAAAGAGCATCGTAGGTAAGGGTGTGATTTATGATGTTAAAGGTATATTACCATTAAGTGATGTAGATGCTAGATTATAATACCCAATCAATAGATTTGATTCGTTTTTTATTTTTGAATAAGTTCTAAATGATTAAAAGACTCAAGCAGAATTTAACAAGTTCTGGAGGGTTCTATGTAGCATCCGGGATGTTCAAAACGGCTTCAATTACAATTAGCGGTATTGTGGTTTTGAAGTGGTTAAATCCGGAAGAATTGGGATATTGGCAATCTTTCCTAGTAGGTGTCGGTTATATTCAAATTTTAACACTGGGAACTACTAGTGGGTTGAATCGTGAAATTGCCTTTTTGATAGGTAAGAATAAATTAGATGAAGCTATTGAACGTTTAAAAACCGTAGGATACTTTACTAGATTGTTAAGTTTTATCTTAATGCTGTTGGTAGGATTAATAGCAATCATTTTATATTCATTAGGTAAGTATAATATTCAGGATGGTATTTTATTCTTTCTTGCATTTGGAACAGGAGCACTTACGATTCAGACCAATTTTCTTGGGGCAACTTTTAGATCAAGCTCATCCTTCAAAGTTTTAGGAAAGGTTCAGTTTTTTGTAAGTCTTTTATATTTTCTTTTACTTCCATTAGTCTTGTTTTTTGGATTATGGGGTTTTGTTTTTTATCAAGTAATATTGTCATTCTCACTGTATTTAGGATATTATTTATATAGGCCCTATAAAGTAAATTATGAGTTTAATAAACAGTATCTATTTGAAATTATTAAAACTGGTTTACCCATGTATATCTGGAATTATTTAGCATCAATTTCACGTAGTATACCACGATTAATTTTAGCAACTTATGGTGGTCCTATTGCACTAGGACTTTATTCACCAGCAGGAAGTATAAACAATGCTTTTATGTCTCTACCTCTATACGTTAATAGATTTTTATTTCCAAAGATGTCATATATTTTTGGGAATACGGGAGATAAGAAAAAAGTATATGATTTTACAATGAATTCAGCTTGGAAACTTTTGTTACTCATGTTATTGCTTTCTATTGGTGTAATCTTGTTTATACCCTATGTAATTGAATATTTTTTTAATAATTACTCAAAGGGAATTGCAGCAATTCAAATTACACTAATATCAGGTGTGTTTTATTCAGTAAATACCATGATTCATAATGCAATTAATAGTTTAAAAGTATATAATGTTTTTAAGTGGATAATACTCTACAGGTTTATTTTTGTTGTACTTTTTACTTGGGTAGGATATTTCTTTTTTAATTCTATATTAATTGCTGTATCAATTGGCTCCTTGGTCTCAGAAGTTTTGAACTTTCTAAATTATTGGAAAAGTTTTTATAAAATAACTAGAAACTAGATTTACATATTAATTAAATGAAATCACAAGTAAGACAGCATTTGAGATTTACTATTTCTGTCGCAATACGTGTATTTTTCGAGCGTCTACGTATTGGTTTAATGGGAAAACATGTTTACATTGATTCGAATGTAAAACTAATGCGTTATCCCAAAAATATAAATATTGACGATGATGTTGTAATTAAAGAAGGTGTAAGAATTTGTGCCTGTAACAAAGAAGCAACTATTCAAATCGGTAAAAGAACTACTATTGGGTATCACACATTTATATTTTCGTCCGCCAGTGTTAAAATTGGTGATGATTGTTTACTAGCACCCTTTGTTTACATAGTAGATAGCAATCATGGAATAAATAAAAATGAACGGATAAATCTCCAAAAGAATGAAGTGAATCCTATAGTGATTGAAAATGATGTTTGGATTGCAAGTAATGTTACAATATTAAAAGGTGTAACAATTGGAGAAGGCTCTGTTGTAGCGGCTAATTCAGTAGTTAATCAAAATATTCCACCCTATGAGGTTTGGGGTGGAACACCTGCAAAAAAAATAAAGAATCGTGATTAAGGTAGGTGTAGTTATTTTGTCGAGATATTCTTCATCTCGTTTACCTGGAAAGGCATTAATGGAGATTAAGGGTAAAAAAGTACTTGAATATATTATTGAAAGGGCTAATCAAGTTTTTCCATTGACTAATATTATTTTAGCCACTAGTAATGAATCTTCTGACGATCAGATAGCAAATTTTGCAAAAGAATATGGAATTGATTGTTATAGAGGTTCTTTAAGCGATGTGGCTATTAGATTTATAAATGCAGCAGAATATAAAGAATGGGATTATGCCATTAGATTAAATGGAGATAACATTTTTGCAGAAATAGAATTATTGCGCGAAATAGAGCGAATTTCATCATTAGGTATTTATGATTTTATAAGTAATGTAAAAGGAAGAACTTTTCCCAAGGGAATGAGCGTGGAGTCTGTGAGAGTTGAGTATTTCAAAAGTAAACTCTCGGCTATAAAACAGAAAAACAATTATTTAGAACATGTAACATTATATTTTTATGAGCATGAAAATCCTCAATCATTTTACTTTATCTACAATGAAGAATTTCCTGATTTAGCAGGATTGCAATTAGCTCTTGACACGAAAGAAGATTTTAAGCGAACGGAGTTTATAGTTTCAAAGTTTGATAAGCCTCATTATGAATATAACATAAGCGAAATAAATAGTATTATTAAGAATGAAAGATTATTTTAAAGGAAAATATGGACCACTTTTAATCGCAGAGATTGGTGGTAATCACGAAGGCAATTTTGAATATGCAAAGAAACTAGCGCAACTTGCAATAGATTCTAAAGTCGATTACGTTAAATTTCAGATTTATACAGGTGATTCTTTAGTTTCAAAAATCGAAAGTCCAACTAGGAATCAGCATTTTAAAAAGTTTGAATTAACAAAAGAGAATCATATTGAGTTAGCAGAGATGGTTATTAAAGCAGGGTTAAAATACACATCCTCTGTTTGGGATTTAGATGCAATGGATTGGATAGAACCATATATTAGTTTATTCAAAATTGGAAGTGGAGATCTAACGGCTTATCCAATATTGAAAGCTACTGCAAAAATTGGAAAACCGATCATTCTTTCAACTGGATTATCGACTGAAGAAGAAGTTATTGAAAGTGTTAGATTTATTCAGGAATGTAATCCAATATACAATTCATCAGAAATGCTTGCTATACTCCAATGTACATCCATGTATCCAATTAAAAATTCAGATGCAAACTTGAATGTAATGGGTAGCTTAAAGTCAAAACTAAATTTGACTGTAGGTTATTCGGATCATACAGAAGGGACAAAAGCATTGCAGTATGCTTATGCAATGGGAGCTGATATATTAGAGTTTCATTTTACTGATAGTCGTGAAGGAAAGGAATTTAGAGATCATAAAGTTTCACTGACACCAAGTGATATAGAATCTCTTTTAACAGAAATCTCGATCATAAATGAACTAAGAGGAAATTCTATTAAACAACCGGTTGAAATTGAAATTAGTAATGGCCATGTTGAATCATTTAGAAGAGCGTGTTATCCAAGTCGAGATATCAGGAAAGGTGAACTATTAAGTGAAGAAAACTTGACTATTTTAAGGCCACTTCAAGGTATAGATGCTAGAGAATACTATAATGTTTTAGGCAAAGTTTGTTTGCGGGATTTTGCAAAACATGAGAAACTTGATTTTAAATTTTTAGAATAATTAGAAAACCACTATGAGTCCTTTAGTTACTGTTTATATTACTAATTATAATTATGGTTTGTATATTGAATCAGCCATTCAAAGCGTATTAAATCAAGTTTATAAGAACATCGAGGTTTTAATAATTGACGACGGTTCAACTGATAATAGCAGAGAAATAATTGAGAAATATAGATCGGTTGAAAACATTGAAATAATATATCAAAAAAATAAGGGACTAAATGCAACCAATAATGTTGCATTAAAGAACGCTAGGGGTAAATATATTATGCGATTAGATGCAGACGATTATCTTGAGTTGTCTGCTGTAGCAATTATGACTGCCATACTCGAGGCAGACCCTGAATTAGGTTTAGTATTCCCAGATTATTATTATGTAGATGCAAATGGGAATGTTACAGGACAAGAAAGAAGACATCATTTCGACGATGAGGTTTCATTATATGACCAGCCTGCACATGGCGCATGTACATTAATAAGAACTGATTTTCTAAGAAACTTGGGTGGTTATGACGAGAGTTTTACTTGTCAGGACGGATATGAATTATGGATTAAGTTTGTTTCTTTTCACAAAGTAACTAATATTAGTAGACCGTTATTTTCATATAGACGACACGGAAATAATTTAACTACGAATGAGAAGAGAATTTTAGATACTAGGAAGGCAATTAAAAGTTCCTTTGTAAATAAATATCTTAATTCTGAAAAAGGTATTGCTATTATTCCTGTCAGAAGTATGAAGATGGGAAGTGTAAACTGGCCAGTGACTAAAATTCAAGGTTGCTCTATTGTAAAAAACAAAGTAGAGACTTGTTTAAAATCATCAAGTATTTCCAATGTAGTTGTTACTACATCTGAATTGGAATTATTTGAGTTCTTTTCAATAGAATTAGCAGGATTAAAAAACGTTCAAGTAATACTTAGACCAGTTGAATTATCTTATCAGACAGTAACTTTGTCAGAAACTGTTAAATTTATATTAGAAAGAGTTGAATTTCAATATGATTTTGTTGCAACAATTGCTATTGAATTTCCTTTTTTGGAAGCGTCAACAATCGAGGAGGCTGCAAATACTTTAGTCTTGTTTAAAGCAGATTCAGTAATTACAGTAAGGCCTGAATTCAGTACATTTTATACCCACAATGGTAATAGTTTTAAACCAATATTAGATCAAGATAAAAAGACCAAATATGAAAGGGAAGCCATATATAAAGGGGTTGGTGGAGTAGTATTAAGTAGTAAAAAGAATTTTCTGGAAAATGGAAAAATGTTAGGAAATCGAATAGCGCATATTCAGCTTGATAATAAAAATGCGTTTTCCGTACTAAGTGATTTTGAGTTGGAATTATTCCAACAATTTATAAATGGAAAATAATTGTAAAACTAATAATTTCTTCTTTGTTGTTACTGGTTTGCAGTTGTTGAATTCTATTGAATTTATTTTTAATAATGGTTTAAAAGAACAAAATAATATTCTTGTAATGTGTAATAAATCCATCAAGTCTAGACGCGAATTAACTATGTTAAGCTCTATGATAAGATGGAATCAAATCATTGAACTTCCTCCAAAAAGATTATTTATAAGGAATTATCCAAATCTTACATATTTATTAACTTTAATTTATAATGTTGTAAGGATTAAAAGAATTAATTTCCAGAACTCAGTAATTATTGGAAACGACATTAATCCATTTTTCCGATTTGCAACTAAAAACAAGGGATTAAAAGATATAGTTTTTATTGATGATGGATCTGGTACCTTAAGTTACTCTATGGACAATCCATATAAAAGATTGAAACAATTAAAAAATAAATGGATTTATAATTTATTGGGAGTTCAAGAACACGAAATTCATCCCTCAATTTATTTTACAACTTTTCCGAAAGTATTTAAAAATGTTGTAAACGGTAGTGTTATTCACAATAACTTTGGTTTTTTAAAAAGTAGTTTTTCTGAAAGCAGTAATAATGGAAAAATTTATTTTGTTGGTGATCCGCATGTGGAAAGAGGGTATTTAGATATTCATCAGTATTTGGAAATTTTAGCTAAAGTTAAAATTAATTTTGATGAGGAATTGGTGTATGTTGCTAGAGCAAATGAAGAATTAGAGAAACTCGAAATTATAGAGCAATTTCATGAAGTAAGAAGAAATGATGTACCATTAGAATACGAAATTATAAGCTCCAAATCAATCCCCAAAGCAATGGTAGCATTTCATTCTACGGTACTTTTTAATATGAATAGTTTTCTAACTGATAAAGTACAATTGTATTTTATTAGAATGCCTAAATTTTCGAATAAACCAAATTTTGATCATTTAGAGAAATTATGGTCAGAATTAGAAGTTTTTGCAACTGAAATTAAATTAAATAGTCAACAAGAATTATAGTCATGTCGCATTTTTTTTTATACGAAAAACAAGAAGTAATTAACAAAGTTAGTATTGAAAATGTATTTGAAAAAATGGGTTTATCTGAAAAGATAGAATTTGAATTCGACCTTTTTAATTGTGTACTTTATAAGAAAGTGGAATCTGATTATTTCAACTATGTTAGTTTGAAAGAAGACCATTATTTGAAATCAGCATTTGTAGTTGGTACCTTTTTATATAAAAAATTTGGATTTGAAGAAAGTCTAAACAAAGCAACCGAAGACTATTTAAAGGGTGAATTTGATTTCAAATCTTGTAAAGGTCATTTTGTTTTAGTTTTCATTAGCGGTGACAAAGTAGAGTTTTGTACAGACAGTTTAGGAGTATTTCGAATTTTTTCGATAGGTTCGAAATTATTTAGCACTTCATTTTTAGCATTAGCACATTCAGGACAGGGCAAATTCACAATTAATCGTTATGCACTTTATGAGCGTATCAGCTGTGGTTTTATTACAGCACCTGACACAATTCTGAATGAGGTAATAGATTTAACTTTTGATTATGGGCAGCATCGTAATGCATTTATTTTAAGTAATAAAATAGGAGCTGTTTTACCTGGTAATGAAAGTGTAGAAATGCAAGTAAGGCATTTGGAAGATTACTTTGAAACTGTCCAAAATGCAGTGGGCAATCGAAGTTCTATTTTAGGTCTTTCTTCTGGTTTTGACTCTCGACTTATCGCAGCTTTAGCAAAGAGAATTCCTAGACTGAATTTTTTTACCCATAAAACAGGAAATGTTCACAAGAAAGATCTTGCTATATCTAAGCAGATTGCCTCAGAACTTAACAAGACTCTTGAAGTTTTAGAAACTAAAAACCCATTATATATCAGTTTAAACGAACAAGAGGAACTATTAAGTCAATTAATCTACTATTATGATGGTAGATCTTCTATTAATTCTGGAGCTTTTAGTGAGACGGGTACATTTAACTATAATTATTACCATTTAAAATCCAAACTTCTTGGTTTAAACGGAAAAGGTGGTGAGATTTTGAGAAACCATTATAATTTTAAGAACGGTAACTATGAGTTTAGAAATTGGTATGAGGCTTTGGTTTTATTTCCTTTTTTTCATGAAACGTTTAGGAAAAATATTAGAGACGAAATATTGAAATTTATTGAGGACAAAGCTAAAAGGCGCGTTAATCGTAAAGGAAAAGTATGGAGTAAGTGGGAAATCCAAAGATACTATTCTGAGGTTATTCAATCGGATGGAGAAGGATCAATTGTTGTGGCGCACAACAAGATCACGTATTACTTGGCTCCGTTTCTTGATGCTAATTTATTAAGAGAATGTTATAAATCATTTAAGTCAAGTTCAAGTGGTTTTAAGTTTCAAAGTTCGGTAATCAATAGATTGTCACATAGTCTAGCAAAAATTGAAAGTAGTTATGGATTTGCCTTTTCAAATCCATCATCTAAACAGCTTATATTTAAATATATTAAAGGTTTAATGCCATTAAAATTGAAGCTACGTCAGAAGAAAAAGGAACAAAAGGATGAAAATATACTAGCATTAGATTTAACAAAGAAAACCGTTACATATTTGTCAGATAGATTTCCAGAAGTTAATTGGGAAGAAACAATGGTTAATTCGATTCAAAGAAATGTAGTTTTTAATACTGCATTTTTAATAAAGCATTTTGAACAAAGAGAAATTATTTAAAAATGAAAATCATAATTGCTGGAGATGTTTATGTCAATGAGAATATTGATTATGACACAAATTTGGTAAAATTGTTTCACTCTTGTGATTTTCGGATTGTGAATTTAGAAGCTCCAATCACTAAGAATATTGAGAAAAATAAAATTTTAAAAACAGGTCCTCATCTTTTTATTCCAAGCGATGTTGCTAAAAATTTTTTTGAAAAGCTTAAAATTAATTATGTTACTCTTGCGAATAATCATATAAAAGATTTTGGTCGTGAAGGACTTTCAGATACATTGGAATTTTTAAATAAATCAAACATTCAATATATTGGAGCAGGAAAAAACATCACGGAATCAAAAAAAAGTGTAATTTTAGAGTCAAAAGGTATAAAAGTTGAAATAATCAATAGTACGGATCATGAATGGTCCTTGGCAAGTGAAAATGACTACGGTTGTTATCCTTTTGATTTGATTGATCACATTCATGATTTTAAGCGAATCAAAAATGAGTCTGATTTTGCTTTAGGCATTTTTCATGGTGGAATCGATTACTTTGACCTACCCAGTCCAACAACTGTAAAGAACTTTCAATTTTTATCTAATTATGGAGCTGATATAATTGTATCTCATCATAGTCATAGAGTTAGTGGGTATGAAAGTAAATCAGGTAAACTTATTCATTATGGTTTAGGTAATTTTGTTTTTACGAAAAAGTCTAAAACTCCAGGTTGGAATAATGGGGCAATTTTAGTATTAGAGTTTACAAAAAACAATTTTGAATTTGAAGTATTTTACACTAGATATGATTCTGGAACTAAGAAGGTATTTTTAGAATCTGGAGAAAAAAGTCAATCTAAAAAATTAGAAGTAAGCCATTTGAACTCCGTAATCTCAAATAATTATAGTCTTAATGCAGCATTTCAAAAACATATTGAGTCAGTAACAGATAATTATTTACAGTATTTTTCTTTTGCAAATGCTATTAATTCTAAGTATCTCAGTTTTATAATTAACAAACTAGGCATACATAACTGGTTTTTAAATACAAAACACATAAAAACACAATTAAATCTTATGAGATCCAAAACTCACAATGAAATTTCAGTTAAAGTGTTAGAAGAAAAAATGAAAAATGAAAAATAGAATAGCAATTCACTATGCTGAAGGGAATAATTTGAGCCAAAAGTGGGTAGATTATTGTGTTGCAAACCAAATAGAGTTTGAAAAGGTTAATTGTTTAGATATTGAAAGCATAGATAAAATCAGAGAATTTAATTATCTTCTTTGGCATGTAGATAACTACAATTCAATGGATTTAGCTTATGCATTCAAAATAATTTATATACTTAACTCTTTAGGTGTAAAAACTTTCCCAACTAGTTTTGATATTTTGCACTTTGACGATAAAGTTGCTCAAGCGATTTTACTTAAATCATTTGATATTAAACATGCTGAAACAAAGGTCTTTTTCAACTACAATAGTGCTGTTGAATTTATTAATCAATCGGATTACCCTATTATAGGTAAATTACGTTGTGGGTCAGGTTCTAATAATGTTTTTTTATTTGACTCTAAAAGAGAAGCTGCAAAATTTGTTGAAAACATGTTCAACAAAGGTGTTAAGCCTTTAGATTTTTATAAGGTATTTTTAGATAGAGTTAAGAATTTTAGTAATGGACATGAGACCTTTTTGGGATTAATTAAAGGTGTTTATCGGATTTTTGTTGGAACGAAGTATTCAAGATTAGCAGCCAAGGAACATTCATATGTTTATTTTCAAAAATTTTATCCTAAAAACGAATGTGATTATAGAATTGTAATTATTGGAAATAAAGCCTTTGGTTTGAAAAGATATAATAAAGAGAATGATTTTAGAGCTTCAGGTACATTCAGAATTGAAAGAGATAAAGATTCATTAAATTTAGAATGTGTAAAAGAGTCTTTTATAATTTCTAAGAAACTTGACAGTATTTGTATGGCTTATGACTTTGTATTAGATACAAATGGATCACCCATACTAATTGAATTGTCTACACACTTTAATCCTCGTAGATGGATAAATGAAAACCGTATGATTGGTTTTTATAATGATAATTTAGAATGGATTGAGTCACCCGTTTTACCGGAAGTTTGGATTATTGAGGAATTGCTTAAGAGAAATTAAACTAAATGAACGAGGAGAAACTAGGAAATTTTTTATTAAACATATATGTTGTTTCTGTGGTGTTTGAATTTTACAGACCTGATTTTTTAGTAGGATTATCTTCAATTTCATTTATTTCTGCAATTGCCTATATACTCTTTTTGCTGTATAACAGAAAGAAGCTAAAATCATTCATTGAATTAAAACAAATCTCACTTTTTTTCTTGGCTTATATGTTTTTTGAATTGTTAAGCACCCTTTTAAATTATGGAGATAATATGAATGGAATTGATAGTTTTATTGATATTACTGTTTTGTTTAATATTGGACTTTTGTACTTTATGACAATGCATTTGACATCATCAAAATTACTGATTAAAAATGCTGTATTTGTATTTTCTCTCTCTATTTCTGCAATGTCGATTATGTACTTATTGGAAATCAGTGCAATAACATTTGAAGAAGGTGGAAGACTTTCTTTCTTTGGAGAAAACCCAAATTCAATTGGTAATAAAGCCCTATATGGAATTGTTTTTTCAGTGTTTTTATTAAGAGAGAAGGAGTTAAGTTGGTTATATAAATCTACATTAATTGTAGGAATATTATTGCAATTCCAGTTGCTAATTGCAACAGCTTCGAGAGGTTCATTCGCTGCTTTGATTTTGTTTGGCGTAGTCTATTTTTTTATTACAAAGGCTAATATTTGGTTAAAATTTGTGATCGGTGCATTTGCAATATCTTTTGTTCCAGTTTATTTGTTGCAAACAATAGAAGAGAATGAAGTTTTAGCTCAAAGATTTGAAAAGACGGTAGAACAAGATGGTATTTTAGATGACCGCGCTTTTTTATACCAGGGAGGAATAGATGTATTTCGGGACGGAATGATTGTTTTTGGCACAGGAAGGATGGAGTTTTTAAATGAGATGAAAAGAAAAACTGGGCTAAGAATGGATACGCACAATGCCTTCATTACAGCCTTGGCAAAAAGTGGAATAATTGGTTTTTCATTTTTTCTATTGGCTATTTTAAAGATGTTATTTAGCAGTTTCAGATTACTTATATCCAATAGGTTATATTGGTTATCTGCGATTACAGCTATTCTGATAATACCGATTATGAATAAAAGCGGTGGAATTATTGGAAATAAATTTCTATGGTTAATTTTTTCCCTGATCATTTCATACAACTGGTTTTATACCAAACAATCAAATATTGAGTTAAATAAAAATTGATGAAAAAGATATTGTTCATAACAGATGCATATCCACGTAATGCTGCTCCAGATGCTGGAGTATTCGTTTATAATTTAGTTCAAAACCTTGTTAAATTAGGTAATCAAGTTACGGTGGTTGCTTTTGAATTTAAGTTTAGAGGAATGGGTAAAGCTAAAGTTAGTTATGGTGAAGAAAGAGCAAATGTAAAACGCACTGGTATTATTAGTTTTGGGGCTTTTAGAATAGGTAATTGGAATACTTATTCTCTCGTACATTTCCAAAAAAAAATGGCGGTTAAAAGAGCTATTGGAGATGATAAGTCACAATTCGATTTTGTGTATTGTCATTTTATAACTTCTTTAATGTTTTCTTATGAAGAAGTAAAGAAATTGAATGTACCAATATTTGTAGCGGTAGGAGAGAATAAAGGAATGGACACCTTATTTCAGCGTCATTCATCGAAGTTTATTAGTAATGCGTTATCTAAAGTCACAGCATTTATTGCTGTTTCGAATGTTGTTTCACAACGATTACAAGATGTTTTTAATATTCCTGAAACTAAAATACGTGTAATTCCAAATGGAGTAGATAGAAGTCGATTTTTACCTTTAGAAAAGAACAGACTAAGATTGGAAAAAGGAATCGATGAAAAAGATTTTGTATTGATTTTTGTGGGCAGATTCATACATAGCAAAGGTCCAGATAGAGTTCTTGCTGCTATTGAAGGTTTAGATAACGTGAAGATCTTGTTTGTTGGTGAGGGTAATATTACTCTGTTGAGTGATAAAATTCTCTTTCAAGGTAAATTGCCAAATCATATTTTACCAGAGTATTACAATATTGCAGATGCTTTCATACTTCCTACGTTACATGAGGGGTCTAATAATTCAATAATTGAGGCTATGGCGTGTGGATTACCAATTATTTCGTCGGATATTCCAGAAATCAGGGAACAATGTACACCTGATTATTCAATCCTTGTTGATCCCATGAATATAACAGAAATTCAAAATGCTATTATTCAGATGAAATCAAACCCACAAGAACGTTCAAAAATGAGTCAATCTGCGTTGAATGCATCTGTAAATTTTGATTTATTAGAAAGAGCAAATAAAATTTATAATTTCATAGAGAACCAAATTGAAGGAATTTCCAAGAAATCGAAATAATGCGTATTATCATTAATGCTGATGACTTTGGATTTACAAAGTCCATAAACAGCGCAATAATTAATTGTGTGAAATTTGGAACGATTTCATCTACAACGGTTATGGTGAATATGCCCTACTGTGAAGATATCAAAGAACTTCTTCAGTTTAATCATGTAGGTATTGGCTTGCATTTTAACCTTACTCAGGGGAAATGTATTTGTGATCCAATGGAAGTAAGCACTCTTGTAAATGCGGAAGGGTACTTCCATAATGTTAAAGAATTGAAATCTCGAATCAGTAAGGGTTTGATTTCAAAAGAACACATTCAAAAAGAACTCAACGCTCAAATAAATAAACTTAGAAATTTAATTGGCGATCGAATAACTCATATAGATTCTCACCAAGATATAAATAAGTTTGGCTTAATTGTTGACACAATTATTGAGCAAGCGCGAAGTTTGAATATAAAAGCAATTCGTTGGTATAAAAAAGCATACTTAATAAATAAAACAGGCAGCTTTAGTTTAATAATGCCTACGATATTGAATTTTAAGCATTTGGGGATTAAGCGAATATTGGTAGAGTTTTATTTTAAACTTGTTAGTGTAAAAATAAATAGTAAGTTGAGTACACCTCAAGGTATGTTATATGCTAGCAATCATAACACTGTAACATTATTGAAAATATTTCATGACGGGAAAATTAGAGTTAATGAACGTGATGATTGTTTTGAAATAATGGTGCATCCTGCTGAAAACATAACTGAGTTATTTGACACTTCAATGTTGGAGTCAAGAATAGATGAATACCGAATCATGATGACTGATGACTTTAAATCGAATATTAAAAAATTTGATTTGGTTAATTTTCAATCCATATATAAATAAAAAATTATGAAAGGAATTATACTCGCAGGAGGTTCTGGTACAAGACTCCACCCTCTAACATTGGCCGTATCTAAGCAATTATTGCCTGTTTATGATAAACCAATGATTTATTATCCCATGTCCATTTTGATGTTAGCTGGGATTAAGGAAATTCTCATTATTTCAACGCCTCATGATTTGCCTAATTTCAAAAAGTTATTTGGGAATGGAGAAAAGTATGGTCTGAAGTTAACGTATGCAGAACAACCGAACCCAGATGGTATTGCTCAAGCGTTCGTAATAGGTAAAGAATTTATAGGCGATGATGATGTTTGTTTAGTTTTAGGAGACAATATATTTTATGGAGCTGGACTTCAGCAGAAGTTATCGGATTCTCTGGAAAAAGTCAAAAATGATAAAAAGGCCATTGTATTTGGATATTACGTCGAAGACCCAGAGCGATATGGTGTGGCAGAATTCGATCAAAATGGGAATGTTCTGAGCATTGAGGAAAAACCAATTCAACCAAAATCAAACTATGCAGTGGTTGGTTTGTATTTCTATCCTAACAATGTTGTTGACGTGGTGAAAGAATTAAAACCTTCTGCCCGAGGTGAATTAGAAATTACTTCTGTTAATCAGCATTATTTAAATGAGAGTAATTTAAACTTACAAGTTTTATCTAGAGGGTTTGCATGGTTAGATACAGGTACCCATGAAGCATTAACCGATGCAACCGAATTTGTAAAAGCATTGGAAAAACGGACGGGGTTAAAAATTGCTTGTATTGAGGAAATAGCATTTAGAATGGGTTGGATTTCAAAAGAGCAAATTGAATCTAATATCAAAGGATTGAAAGGCAATTATTACAATTATTTGGCAAATGTGGTAAAATAGAGTGACCATGCATAAAATAATATATTTGCCCAAAATCACAGATATTAGAGGAAATTTATCGTTTGTTCAAAATTCAGACCAAATTCCGTTTGAAATTAAACGAGCTTTTTGGATATATGATGTTCCCGGAGGTGAGAGTAGGGGAGGTCATGCAAATAGAAATCTCCACGAATTTATAATAGCATTGAGTGGAAGTTTTGATATTGTGGTAAATCATCCAAATGGGGAAGAGGAAGTGTTTTGTTTAAATAGGCCATATTTTGGCTTATACTTACCACCCGATACATGGAGACATATGCGTAATTTTTCCACTAATTCTGTCTCTTTACATTTGTGCAATTCTGTGTTCTCTGAACAAGATTATATCAGAGATTTTGATGAATTCAAGAAATACAAAAATGACAAAGCAAACATCGGTTTTTGACTGTACTTTGGTTACCTTAGAGAAGAACCATCAAGAGAAAGGCAATTTAACCGTTGTCACAAACAACCACAATATTCCTTTCGAAATTAAGAGAGTTTATTATTTATATGATATTCCTGGAGGTGAAGAAAGAGGAGCACATGCTCACAAAGAATTGCAGCAGTTGATTTTTGCACTTAGCGGTAGTTTTGATATTACTGTTGATGATGGTAAATCAAAAAGAACGTTTTTTCTTTCGCGTCCAAATATAGGATTACTTATGCCTCCAGGTCTTTGGAGAGAGTTAAATAATTTTTCAAGCGGTTCAATTTGTGTAGTTTTAGCTTCTCAAGAATATAGCGAGTCAGACTATATTAGAGATTATCAAGAGTTTAAAGATTATAAGTTTTCAATATGATAGAACTAGTTCGTTACAGTCAGGAATACAAAGAAATATGGGATGAATTTATAGACAATTCCAAGATGGATTGCTTTCTTTTTAAACGAGATTTTATGGAGTATCATAAAGATAGATTTGAAGATGCTTCTTATATATTTTTTGAGAAAGACAAAATAGTTGCATGTTTACCAGGTACAATTTATAATGATGTGTATTATACTCATCGAGGATTAACCTTTGGAGGATTTATTTACGCAAATAATATTAATTGCATGGAAGCGATTGAATTGTTTAATATGTTGAATGTAGAATTGAAGAGTAAAAATATCCAAAGCGTTGTATACTCGAAAGCACCTTATATTTATCATAAATTACCATCTGATGAAGATATTTATGCATTGTATAGATTGGATGCTGTAAATACTTCAACCAGTATTTCTAGCACTGTTTTTCAAAAAAACAAACTCGAATTTCATCAACTTAGAAAAAGAGGAATTAAAAAGGCGAATAAAAGTAATTTAACTATTACTATTTCCGCTTCTTTTAGTGAATTCTGGCGGATTTTGGAGGATAACCTCCAACGAGCATTTAATAAAAAGCCAGTTCATTCATTGGAAGAAATCAATAGTTTAGTCCAAAAATTTCCGGGTAATATTAAATTATACGTTGTAAAACAAGAAGAAATTGTGATTGGAGGTTGTGTGATGTTTATCAATAAATCAATTGCACATGCCCAATATATTTCAGCCAATGAAATTGGAAAACAAGTGGGTGCATTAGATTATCTTTTTGATTTTCTAATAAACTCAGAGTTTGAGAACATGGATTATTTTGATTTTGGAGTTTCAACTGAAGAAGCGGGTAGGTATTTGAATCAAGGACTGATATTTCAAAAGGAAGGATTTGGAGGTAGGGGAGTTGTTTATCAAACATTTAAATATAGTTTAGATAGTGACTCATCTCAAATAGTTTGTCCAAGTTACGGTCAATAAAAATTGCGTTTTATAAGAAATAAGAAAATATGAAAATTCCGTTTTTAAATTTTGCGCCAATGCACAGTGCAATACGTGAAGAAATGAGCACAGGGTTCAATAGGGTTTATGACAGCTATTGGTATGTATTGGGAAAAGAGGTTGAGCAATTTGAGCTATCCTATGCTGAATTCAATCAGGTTAAACATTGTATTGGATTGAGTAATGGTTTAGATGCGTTGCATTTAGCACTTAAGGCTTGCGGGATAAAAGAAGGTGATGAAGTAATAATACCTTCGAATACATATATTGCCACGGCTTTAGCGGTTTCTTACGTTGGTGCTAAACCAGTGTTTTGTGAACCTAGACTTGACACATATAATCTAAATCCTGAGTTAATTGAAGAATTAATAACGGATAAAACTAAAGCAATCATGCCTGTTCATTTATATGGTCAAGCATGTGAAATGGAAGAGATTTTGAGAATTAGTAAGAAGTATAATTTAATAATAATTGAGGATAATGCTCAATCGCAAGGTGCTTCGTATAATGGAATTTTAACAGGAACATGGGGTGACGTTAATGGTACTAGTTTTTATCCTGGCAAGAATTTAGGCGCTTTAGGAGACGCAGGCGCTGTTACTACCAACAACGATGGAATTGCTCAGACTATTAGGGTTTTACGCAACTATGGCTCTCAAAAAAAGTATTATAATGAGGTAGTTGGCCATAATATGAGAATGGATGAATTACAAGCGGCACTTCTTAGTATTAAACTAAGTAAATTAAATGAGTGGACAGATCAACGGAGGTGGATTGCAGAGAAGTACGTTGAATATTTGGGTAATGTTAGTGAAATTATTTTACCCAAAGTTGCTTTAAAAGCTACTCACGTATATCATCTTTTTGTAATTCGAACAATCAAAAGGGATGAGCTTCAAAATTATTTAAATGAGAACGGAATAGGCACATTAGTACATTATCCAATTCCACCACATTTACAAGAAGCATACAAAGATTTAAATCACCAAGTTGGTGACTTTCCAATAGCAGAAGAAATTGCAAATACAGCTTTAAGTTTGCCAATGTGGCCTGGAATGACAGAGGATGAAATAAGATACATTTCTAGTCATATTGTGAATTTTTTTGATAAATAATGACAAAAAAGAAAATTTTAGTTTGTCATTTAACCAGTGTACATGAAAGATACGACATGCGTATTTTTCAAAAAGAATGTGTTAGTTTACAATCTAATGGTTTTGAAACATGTTTAATTGTAGCAGACAATAAGGGTAATGAGGTAAAAGATGGTGTAAGAATAATTGATGTTGGTAAAAGTGAAAATAGAGCTAAAAGATTATTCCAAACCTTAAATCGAATTTATAGAAAAGCAATTGAATTGGATGCGGACGTTTATCATTTTCATGATCCGGAGTTATTATTTGTAGGAATCATGTTAAAGCGATCCCACAAGAAAGTTATTTGGGATATGCATGAAAACTTACCTGCTGATATAATGCAAAAAAAATACATTCCTTTATTCTTCCGATTTATTATTAATTCTGTGTACATCCGATTAGAGAAATGGGTTGTGAAGAGAATTGACGGTGTAGTTTGTACTAGAGATAGTGTATTATATAGATTGTATAGTTTGAATGAGAACATTGAAGTAATAAACAATTTCCCAATTACCTCATACTCACCTAAAATACCTAGCAAACGAGAAAGAGCAATATGCTTTGCTGGGGCAATCGTATCAAATTATCAACACAAAGAAATAATTGAGGCAATATCTGAGATTGACGATATTCGATACTTGTTAGCGGGTCCAATAAACGAAAAATATCTTTCAATATTGAAAGATACAAAAGGTTGGGAGAAAGTTGAATATTTAGGGGTATTGAATTTTAGTGAAGTAAAGGAAATGTACTCACGGAGTCAAATAGGTATGGTAGTTCATAGATACACTCCTAATATGGATTATAAAGTGGGAAATTTTGCGTTAACTAAGATTTTTGAAGTTATGTATTTTGCAATGCCAGTTATAGCAACAGACTATTCCATTTGGAATGATTTGGTTTTTGAAGAATACGATTGTGCAAAGACTGTAAATCCAACAAATGTAACGGAAATTAGGTCTGCAATTTTAGAACTTTTAAATAATCCAGAAAAGTCGACAGAAATGGGTTTAAATGGTCAACGGGCAGTTATCAATAAGTTTAATTGGGGAACGCAAGAAAAAAAGTTGGTTAAGTTATACAATAGCGTTTTAGATTAAAAAATGAAAAAAAAAATTTGGATTGTTAACTTCCACACAGCCCCAGAGCGGTATACATTGAATCAAAGATATGTTAAGATAATACCTTATTTGGTAAAAGCGGGTTTTGATGTAACGGTTGTTACTTCCTCTTTTTTACGAAGGCATAATATAGATCTTTCAGAAGGAAAATCATTTAATTCAAAAACTGTTGATGGTATTCCTTTTATATTTATTAAAACTAGCTCATACAAAGGAAATGGATTAGGGAGAATGTGGGCAATATTTATGTTTTCTTTGAAATTCTATTATATGAGTAAAAAATTTGGTGTTCCTGATATCGTTTATCACAATTTACATATTCCATTTGATGTGCCTGTATATTTTGGTGCAAAAAGGTTTAAGGCTAAATATATTGCTGAAATTTGGGATCTTTGGCCAGAATTTTTTCATAGAATGGGCTTGATTAGTAAAGATCATTTTTTAATGAAATTAGCTTATAATGTTGAACGTTGGATATATAATAAAGCGGCAAAAATTGTATTTACTATGGAAGGGGGGGTTGACTATTTGAAAGAAAAAAAATGGGATACATTAAATGGTGGAGAAATTAAATTACAAAAAGTAAATTATATAAATAATGGTATTGACTTACATCAATTTGAATTAGATAGGCAACTGTTCCCTTGTTCAGATCCGTTGTACTTTGATGGAATATTAAATGTTGTATACGTGGGCTCAATGCATACAGCAAACAATGTAATGCAGTTGATTAAAGCTGCAGAAATATTGGGTGAATTTCGTCATATTCGCTTTTTGTTATATGGCGATGGATCAGATCGTCAAATAATGGAAAATTATTGTAGGTAAAGAAATTTGGAGAATGTCGTTTTTAAAGACAAATATGTTCCATTCAACCAACTTCCTGACATACTCACTCGTAGCACTTTGAATATAATGAATTATCAAAAAGATTTTGGTGAATATGGAATAAGTGCAGGAAAGTTGTTCTTGTATTTAGCAGCTGGAAAACCAATTTTGAGCAATGTGAACGTAAACTATTGCATTATTGAAAAGAATAATTTAGGTGTTTCCAAGAATATGGAAAACGCTAACATGTATGCAGAAAGTATAATGAGCTTACTTAATTTGGATGCAGAAGAATATCAACGAATGTGCATCAGGGTTAAAGAAGCGGCTAACGAGTTTGATTACAGCAAATTGGCAAACAAGTTGATTAAAATATTTGAGGAAAAATAATGAAATTAAAAATTATTATTAATGCAGACGATTTCGGAATGACTCGTTCAATTAACGATGCAATAATTGAACTTGCCAAAAAAGGTAGATTGTCTTCAACTTCGGTAATGGTTGGAATGCCATTTGCAGAAGAAGCTTGCGAATTAGAGAAACTAAATATTGGTGTAGGGTTGCATGTAAATTTAACTCAGGGAAAATCTGTATTGGAACCCGAAAAGATTTCTACAATAGTAGATAGTTTAGGTAATTTCTATTCTACTGGTGAATTGGCGAAAAGGATTAGATCTAAGATGGTTAATAAGCAACATGTTTTTGAGGAAATTGAGGCTCAATACAATCGTTTAAAGTTGATTTATGGCGGTGAGGTAACGCATTTTGATTCCCATCAAGGCGTAAATAAATTGAAAATGGTCACAGATTGTATAAGTGAAGTTTCGAATAAGTATAAGATAAAAATTGGTTTAAGATATTATAATAAAATATATCTTTTAAAGAGAGATAATATTTATGAAGTTAAAAAACCTGTTATTAAAAATCTAACAGAATTCAAGTTAACCACAGTGTTAAAAGATTATCTAATTCGATTGAGAAGAAGAGAATTGGATAAAACATTTAGAATTCCAAATGGTATTCTATTAACTATTGGGCATAGAATTGAGGATGTATTACAAGCTCTCATTATTCACAATGGTGAATTTAAAACAACAGAAAATTTAGTTGTAGAAATTGGTTGTCATCCTGCAACTGGAACTAATGATTTATTTGACACCGAATTAGTTCAAGAAAGGGTTAATGAATTTGAATTATTGAATTCCCTTGCTTTTTTAAAAGCGTTAGAAAAATTTGATTTGTGTGACTATAGAGTTTTAGGCAATTAATAATTGTAATTTACATTAACTGACAATTATTAGTTGTTGGCTTTTCAATTAGAATATCTTAATTTCATTACAAATTTAAAATGAATTATATAATATACTTACCCTATTTTTTATTTAAAACAAATTACCAGAATTTATTTAAATCTTTGAAATGTGCTCAGAATGAAAAGAATACAATCTTTTTGATTCTGGATATGTTGAAATGTTCAATAATATATGGTACATCATTTATAGACTATTTTAATTTTAGGTTCTATCAAAAATCCAATGTTGAAAGATCGAAATATGCAACTATGGCAGTTATGTATCGTTTCCATAAGAAAATCAATGACCAGTCTAAGATTCATTTAGTTGATAACAAATTGGAGTTCGCAAAACACTTTTCGAAGTATAAAATGAAAACTTTTTGTTTTGGTAAGGACGACATAAATCTTTTTTCTGAATTTGTAAAAGAAAGGGCTAATAAAATAATTGTAATAAAAGATATTGATAGTACTGCAGGAAAAGGGGTAAGCTTCTCAAAAGTTACATTTAGCGAATTGGGTGATGTAAATATTGATTTGGTTGATTATAAAGATTGGTTTCACAGTATGTTTTCCAATAGTAATTTGTTGTATATAGAAGATTATTTAACTCAACATCATAAGTTAAATTCAATCTCTCCTAGTGGATTGAATACAGTTAGAGTAATTACATTATTAGCTGAGGATAAGGTTCATATTTTGGGAGCAGCATTTAGGATCAGCGTTGATTCCAAATTAGATAATTTTTCTGCTGGTAATCTCGCGGCAGATATTGAGATTGATACGGGAAGAATATTACATGGTGGTATAAGAAAATTATCAGCTTGTGATAGTTATCATAAGACTCATCCTATCACTGGTGCAAAAATAAAAGATGAAATTATTCCATTTTGGAATGAAGTAATTGATTTAGTTCGAAATGCTGCAAGAATAATCCCAGAAGTTAGGTCAATAGGTTGGGATGTAGCTATTCTTGAGAATGGTCCAATATTGATTGAAGGTAATTCCAAATGGAATAAAGATACTTGGCAAATACCTGCAAATCAAGGTCGTTTAGAAAGGATATCTGAGTATATGTAATCATGAAAAAGAGATTTTTAGATTTGTTTTTGATTTTTTTATTTCTACCACTATTATTATTAGTAATGGTATTGATTTTCCTTTTGGTTTGGTTCAATATGGGAACACCTGTTTTTTATAGTCAATTGCGTCCTGGATTAAACGGAAAAACATTTAGAATGTATAAGTTTAGGTCCATGAACAATGATAAAGATTCAGAAGGTAATTTGTTAGATGCTCAATTGCGAATCACCAAATTTGGTAGATTTTTACGTTCGTCAAGTTTAGACGAACTTCCCGAATTATATAATGTGTTGAAAGGGGAAATGAGTTTGGTTGGCCCCAGGCCATTAAGAGTCGAATACCTTCCATTTTATAATGATTATCAGTCTCAAAGACATAATGTAAGGCCAGGAATAACAGGTTGGGCACAGGTGAACGGTAGAAATGCAATTTCTTGGGATCAGAAGTTTGATTATGATGTTTATTATGTAAAGAATGTTAGTTTGAAATTTGATTTGAAGATTATTTTCTTAACTGTAGTTAAGATATTAAAAAGAGATGGTGTAAATAGTTCTGATGACAAGCTAATGAAACCTTTTAACAATGTGAAATTGAATGGATAATGCAGTAATTATTGGGGCTGGCACGTATGGTGCGGTTTATTCAGCTTATTTAAAAGAAGAATATAATATTGTAGGATTTTTAGATGACAATGTTTCATTACACGGCACATTAGTTCATGGTTTTCAAGTTATTGGAGGAGTAGAACAATTAATAGATTTAAAACAACGGTTTGAAGTCAATTGTGTATTTGCACCGATAGGTAAGAATTTATTACGGGAACAATTATTATTAAATGCACAAAATTTGGGTTATAAAACACCTTCATTTGTACATCCAAGTTGTAATGTTCACGAGAGTGTTGAAGTTGGGCAAGCTGTTTACATTTTACCGGAATCTAATGTAATGCCATTCACAAAAATTGAAGATTTTTGTATGATTAGTATGGGAGTTAATATTGCTCATCACGTATTATTAGGAAAGAGCGTTTTTTTATCGCAAGGAGTAAATGTAGGTGCATCGATATCTTTAGGAAACAGAGTGTTTTGTGGTATTGGAAGTACGATTATGACAGGTGTAGAGTATGTTGCGGAAGATTCGTTAATTGGAGCTGGAGCAGTAGTAATTAGAAATGTTTCAAGTAATTCTAAGATGGTGGGAAATCCTGCAAGAAAATTATAAAAACTAACAAAAAACGAGTAGAAATTTAAGAAAATGTCAAATCCTAAAATATGGCTTTCTTCTCCGCACATGGGTGGTGGGGAACGAAAATATGTAAATGAGGCGTTCGATACCAATTGGGTAGCGCCGTTGGGCCCTAATGTGACTGGCTTTGAAAACGATATTTCGTCGTATTTAACAACTCAGAACAATCAATCATTAAATACGGCTGCTTTGACCTCTGGCACTGCAGCGTTGCACTTATCACTGGTGATGTTGGGTGTTAATACTAAAGATGCAGTGTTGGTTCAGAGTTTTACTTTTTGTGGAACTACCAATCCTGTTGTTTATCAAGGAGCAGAATTGGTTTTTGTTGATTCGGAGAAAGAAACTTGGAATATGGATCCCGAAGCGTTGAAAATGGCTATCCAAGCTTTGTTGGATGACGGTTTTGGTGTCCCCAAAAAAATAGAACCAAAAAATGGTAAAGGTTACATTCGCGCAATCATGCCCGTGCATTTGTATGGCATGCCTGCAAAACTGGATGAATTGGAAGCTATTTCTAAGGAATCTGGTATTCCCATTGTTGAAGATGCGGCCGAAGCTTTGGGTTCTACTTTTAAGGGACAGAAATGCGGTTCATTTGGATTAATGTCGGCCTTAAGTTTCAATGGCAATAAAATTATCACTACTTCAGGAGGTGGTGCTTTGGTATCAAATTCCCAGGAATATATTGAAAAAGCGCGTTTTTTAAGTACGCAAGCACGTGATAATGCTCCTCACTATCAGCATTCTCAAATTGGTTTCAATTATAGAATGAGTAACATTGTGGCTGGAATTGGACGCGGCCAAATGGAAGTTTTGGATGAGAGAGTGTCTCTTCGAAGAGCGAATAATCAGCGTTACCGAGAATATTTCAAAAATATTGAAGGTGTTGAACTACAAACTGAACCCAATGGTGATTATTTTTCTAATTTCTGGTTAACATCAGTTATTATCGATCCAGAAAAAACAGGCGGAATTGATCGCGAAATGGTTCGATTGGAAATGGAAAAAGAGAATATCGAATGTCGACCACTTTGGAAACCCATGCATTTGCAACCGGTGTTTGAAGGATGCAGGTTCTTTGGAAATGGCGTTTGCGTGGAATTATTCGAAAAAGGTTTGTGTCTTCCGAGTGGAAGTAATTTGACAGAAGGGGAGTTTGAGAGAGTATTTAATGTGCTCGATAAAATATTTAGAAAATGAATCAATTTAAAGATAAAATTTCTCAAAGTAGTTTTTTAATAACCGGTGGAGCTGGGTTTATTGGTTCCAATATGGTGGAACTGCTATTGAGCTTAGGTGCTAAACAGGTTAGAGTGTTGGATAATCTATCTAATGGATATTATTCCAATATCGAAGGATTTGTGGGATTGCCTAATTTTGAGTTTGTTGAAGGTGATATTCGCAACTTAGAAACGTGTAAAAAAGCGGTGGAAGGCATGGATTACATTAGCCATCAAGCGGCTCTTGGTTCTGTGCCTAGATCAGTAGAAGACCCCATTACTTCCAATGATGTGAATATTGGTGGTCACCTGAATATGCTTGTTGCAGCTAAAGAGTCCCCCACTCTAAAACGCATGGTGTATGCAGCTAGCTCTTCGAGTTTTGGTGACAGTAAAGAACTTCCTAAAGTAGAAGGCAACGAAGGCAAACCGCTTTCGCCTTACGCGGTAACGAAATGGGTAAACGAGTTGTACGGTGATGTCTTTAGTCGCGTATACGGATTGCACACAGTTGGGTTGAGGTATTTCAACATTTTTGGTCCCAAGCAAAATCCGAACAACCCGTATGCGGCCGTAATTCCGTTGTTTATGAAAGCCGCTATGGAAGGAACATCTCCAAAGATTAATGGGGATGGTACCAATTCGCGCGATTTCACTTTTGTTCAAAATGCCTTGCAGGCAAATATCAAAGCGATGTTGGACACTGAAGGTTTAACGCAACACGAGGTAGTCAATATTGCGGTGGGTGATCGTACGAATTTAGTGGAGTTGTGGGATGCTATTGCTTCTGCGGCAGGAACGGATGTCCAACCTACTTTTGGTCCTCCGAGAGCGGGAGATATCCCACATAGCTTGGCATCGATTGAAAAAGCCAAGAAATTATTTGGATACGATCCTCAGTTCCGATTGAGAGATGGTATTAAAATTACTTTTGATTGGTTTAAGGAAGAGTACGGTAATTAGAGATTTAAGCAATTTATTTAGTATACTTATTATGAATATGCCCTTGAAACTAATTCAAGGGCATATTTATTTGTTATAGGATTAAAAAATGTTATTTAATTCATTTGAATTTTTAATTTTTCTGCCAATATTATTTGTACTTTATTGGTTTGTATTTAACAAGTCGTTGAAGGCACAAAATATTCTAATTTTATTTGCAAGTTATTTCTTTTATGGTTGGTGGAGTTGGAAGTTCATGGGTTTGCTTATGCTTAGCACCGCATTGGATTTTACATATGGATTTTTGGTAGCCTCACCCAACAAAAGAAAGGCAAAACTCTTCTTATGGCTTAGTATTGTGAATAATATAGGAATACTTGGAGTTTTTAAATATTATAATTTCTTCGCTATTCAATTTCAAAAAGGATTAGATCTATTAGGACTCCACACGAATCCTTTACTTTTACAAGTTGCTTTACCAATTGGTATTTCATTTTACACATTTCATGGTATGTCTTATGTATTTGATATTTACAGAGGTCATCAAAAGCCAGTTAAGGATTTTGTTGATTATGCAGTATTCGTTAGTTTTTTTCCTTTACTTGTCGCAGGTCCGATTGAAAGAGCTAGCCACCTACTTCCACAAGTTCAAAGGACACGTAGTTTTAATTATACTCAGGCTGTTGAAGGTTGTAGGCTAATACTTTGGGGTATGTTCAAGAAAGTTGTAATTGCTGATGTTTTAGCAGGATCTGTTGATGAAATATATCATAATTATGAAAGTCAAAATGCAATTACTCTAGTAACCGCAGCTATTGGTTTTAGTTTTCAAATTTACGGTGATTTTTCAGGATATTCTGACATCGCACTAGGTACAGCCAAATTGTTTGGTTTTGAATTACTAAGTAATTTTAAGTTCCCATATTTTTCTAGGGATATTGCTGAGTTTTGGAGACGTTGGCATATTTCACTCTCATCCTGGTTCAGGGATTATTTGTATATTCCCTTAGGAGGATCGAGGAATGGTAAGATTAAAGCAATTAGGAATACTTTTATAATTTTCTTAGTAAGTGGATTTTGGCATGGCGCAAATTGGAATTTTATCGTTTGGGGATTTATACATTCATTAGGATTTATCCCACTATTAATATTAAATCAGAACAGAAATTATGTTAGTGATGTTGTAGCACAAGACCGTTGTTTACCCAATGTTAAAGAGGTTTGGCAGATGTTAAGAACGTTTATGTTTGTAACATTTGCATGGATTTTTTTTAGGTCGGAGGATATAATGCAGTCAATCAAATTTATTAAACAAATTGGAATTAGTTTCAGTGAAAATCCAGAACAAATTTTTAGTTTACCAAGTGGAAAAATGGTTTATTTTTATATTCTGCCTATATTATTAGGTGATTGGTATTTAAGAAGAAATGATAGGTCTTTGAGAGTGTTTAACAATAAATTATTGCGAAATTTAACTTACATAATCATGCTATTTATAATTTTAGGTTCATTGGGAGACAAGCAAACATTTATTTATTTCCAATTTTAGTTATGGAATTATTTTTAAAAAAATTCGGTAAATATTCATTTTCAATTCTACTAATATATTCAATTATTGGTCCTGTTTGCGAGTTGATAATTGAAAAAAATTTAAAAAATAATCAGTTTCAAATACAGGAAGATTGGCATATTAAGCATAAGGTTAAACATGATTTTTTATTTATTGGAAATAGTAGAACATTCGTTCAAGTGGATGTTAAATTGTTAAATAGTAAGCTCAAAGATAATTCTTATTGCTTATCACAAGATGGCCGTGAGTCTAAGGTTTTATTTTATAAGCTCAAGAAATACCTAGAGTTGAATAATCAACCAAGGCATGTATTTTTGCAATTTGATCCCTTTTTCTTAAATAATAGAACGCAAGGTACTTTTTATGGAAAGCAGAATTATCTTGGATACTTGTATAAAAATAACTTAGGCATTAATTCAATTTTTCGAAATGAAATAGGTTTTGAACAATTAGATGTTTATTTACCCTTAAAACGCTATTTTTCTACGGAAGGAGGTGTGCAAGTTTTAATTAAGCATCTGACAAATCAAAGATCAGCAGACTATGAAACCTTCCAATTTGGTTCAGCCCCAAGGAAGAGGCAATGGAGATCAACAGAGTCGAATTGGTTGAATCCTGAATATAAAGCCGTTAATATGCAATTTAATTTTATTGACTCTATATTAAATCTATGTAGAAATAAAAAAATTGAAGTAACATTAGTTTATCCCCCTCAAAGTTGGCGTTCGTATAAAAGGTTAGATAGTGAAACTAATGATGAACTTCGAAAATTTGCCGAAAAGAGAAAAATAGTTTATTGGAATTTTAATTCTGAAAAATATGATAATGTTAATTATTTCTATAATCATATGCACTTGAATTCAATTGGAAGTGATTTGTATACAAGGGATTTGGTCGATTCCATTTTGATTAATCAATTTTAGTGGATATTGTATTTGATAAACCAATTTTTGTTTAAAACCTTGAGTTCACTTATTGTTTAGAGGAACTAAGGATTCGTTTGATTGGTTTAAGGAAGAGTACGGAAAATAAGTCTTAAAAATAGGAAGTTTATAACAAGCAAGCCCCGCCATTCGGCGGGGCTTGCTTGTTAATGGGTTTTAATCCGTTTTATAATTGTCACTCTTTTCCGGGTAGCTTACAACTTCATACAGTTAGATTTGGCTCAG
>CAYPYX010000020.1:0-33035 GCA_964415065.1 uncultured Rhizobium sp. | reverse complement strand
CCTTCTTAAAAGCCCGATGGGAAAATCTGATTATGGCCAATTATGCCGTGGATCCAGGCATTTTGCAACCGTATTTGCCCACTGGCGTTGAGTTGGATTTTTTCGAGGGAAAAACGTACGTAAGTCTGGTCGGTTTCATGTTTAAAAACACCCGAATCTTTGGTTTGCCCATTCCTTTTTTGGGGACGTTTGAGGAAGTGAATCTTCGCTTTTATGTGAAACGTACCGACGAAACCGGCATCAAGCGAGGGGTGGTATTTATTAATGAATCTGTTCCGTTCAAACCCGTGGCGTGGTTGGCTAATTGGCTGTACAAAGAACACTATATTGCCATCCCCACAAAAAATAAAATTGATTTTGGAATCGATGCAAAATCTGTAGAGTACCAATGGAAAATCAATTCGCGGTTGAATTCCTTGCAGGTAAATGCCTCTACAAAGGGAGCCGAAATGCAAGTAGGCAGTGTTGAGGAATTTATTTACGAACATTATTATGGTTATACCCGAATTGACGCCAATAAAACGGATGAATATCGAGTAAATCATCCTAAATGGCAGGTGAATTCGGTTTCTAACTATAAGATTGATTGTGATTTTGCAGCCATGTACGGAGCAGAATTTGCATATTTAGCGGAGCAACTTCCCGACTCGGTTTTCATTGCTGAAGGATCTGAAATTTCGGTAGATTGGAAACGAAATCGATTATAATAATTCATGAAAACCAAACCTTGTGCGCTGTGTTTTCAGCATTTTTCGACCATGTATCGAATTCAGTTGCAAAAAGGCAAAATTTGGATTTTTGTTTGCACCGATTGCTGCAATAAATCTAAATCGGAACCCCATTACCGATACGGCGGCACCTGGAAGGGGTAGGGTTGGGGTGACAAAATGCACCCATCGGCAAATTCTAACAAATTCATTATCTTTGTAAAAGTATCACGAGACCAACTGGTCACCAACCGAGCTCAATTCCAGCTACGGTGGTAAAATGATGCGGGCTTCGAGCCAAAAACAACGGAAATTATGAACCACGCAATAACCATTGAACGAGCGTTTATTAACGCCTTTTACAAGCCACTGATTGTCAATCGGTCGCTGTTGATTTGTGTATTTAGAATTTTGTTCCAACTTACGAAATGGGGATGGATTTCAACCCAGAAACATAGCATTACTGATCGTTATTTTCTGTTGTTTGTCCGGAAATTATACGGAAATTATCAAAAGTATTTCGCATACACTAAAGCTCCACTTCGTGCTCATGTTATTTTAAACAACGCTCAACATGTTTGGGAACCCGTATTGAAGGTTCAATATTATAACTGTCGCGACTATACCTTCGAATACCGAATTTGCGAATATGCACCCGAGCAATTTACTATTTTGGAGTTTTGGGGAGACAGGGATGCGGAGGCGGTAGGTACAATTTACATCCCCCGAACTACGAATCTGATTTGGAAGCAATGGATCATTTTTATATTGGTAGTGAAGCATTTGGTGAAAAAATCGCATTATTTTCAGCATCCTCAAATCATGCTTGGTTACGCGGAGTACGATTTTATCTTCAATTATTTTTTGCAGGAAATACAAAACATGGTACGCCCAGTAGATAACCGCGATGCGATTTCGAAAGGAAATAGGACCATTCTGTATGGCCATTTCAATTCAGCCGGACAATACTATCCCCCGAAAATCCTTCACGACGAAGATTGTCCCTTCCACGGCCAAAGAATTGCCCGCCACGAGTGCTTGTATTGTAGCTGATGACATTTATGTTAAAAGGTGATTGCCTTCATTTTGCAGGTGAAGTTGGAAAGGCTAAATCAATCCACCCGCCGCCATTCCATTTTTTGATCCATCCAAACCCAATAAATTCCGAGTGCCAACGAATCAACCGGATAGTACTTATTGTTCCATTCCGGCTGGATTTTAGCGAGGGTTGCGTCCAAATCCTTCACTTGGGTGTGACCAAAAATTTGAATAAAGTGGTTCTCGAACCTGTTTTTGTTGCTTTCAACCAGCGCGGGCGGACGAATCCAAATCGGAGTTTGCTGAGGTTCGTTTCCACTGGATTCAAACCCTTGCATGTCGAATTTTTTGGGATCGTTTTTGAACAACTCATTGATTTTGAGGGATATAATTTCGGGATTATCGCTATTCCATCCCCCGATAGAACCCTCAGGTCCAACATTACGACTCATCCAAATGTGCGAAACACCGGCGTGCGTGCAGAGTAAACCATCGGCTGAATAGGCCATTTGTAAATCATGGAAATTTTCGACGAGAAGCTTCTGGATTTTGTTGGCGTAGGATTTTTGATAACCCGAATACGGTTCACGTGTGTGCCAGGGCATGTAGTGATAGTCGTGGTTTCCAAAGAGCAGAATGACTTTCTTGGGGGACGGGATACTGCGTTTGAATTCCAGGATTTCCAAGAAGTTTTGCATTTGGTTGGGACCGGAAATGGCTTCTTTAGAGTCGAAATAATCTCCCAAAAACACGAAAGTATGCGCGGCTGGATTTTGAAGTACGATATCTTTCCAAATGTTCCGGCCATGAATATCCCCAATAAAAACAATCATAAAGCGGTTCGAAGATAGGGTAGAGTTGATTAAAATGGGATGTATTTTATTCATACCACAAAGTTGTGTGTGAATATATACTAGAATGTGTTATTAATTGTTCTCTTTATCTAATTTCTCAATTTCCTTTTTAACTTCTTCTATCAATTGCTGTTCAGTTGGGAGATAAAGTTGATACTTGCTGGCAATAATTGTATTGTTATTTTCCGGCAAGGTAATTTTTACAACCGCATCATTTTTATCTGTACATAGTAAAATACCGATTGTTGGATTTTCAAAATCTTGTTTTTCAAACCTATCATAGTAATTCACATACATCTGCAATTGACCAATATCTTGATGCGTGAGCTTTGTTGTTTTTATCTCAATAATTACAAAACACTGTAAAAGTCTATTGAAGAAAACTAGGTCTATAAAAAACTCATCGCCTTCAATATGGATTCGTTTTTGTCTTGCAACAAAAGCAAATCCATTCCCCAATTCCAAAATAAAATCGTGCAAATGAGTGATTATGGCATTTTCTAAATCCTTTTCATAATACGCAGCTTCTCGTTTTAAACCTAAAAACTCTAATACCATTGGATCTTTAATGATTTCTTTCGCGTCAACTGGCAGTTTTTCTTCTCGAGCTACAGCTAATACTGATTGTACATCATTACTTAGCAATAATCTTTCAAATAATTGACTATTTACTTGACGTTCTAATTGCCTAGCTGTCCAATTGTTTTTATCGGCTTCAGCTATATAAAAATCTCTTTTGTCTTGATTTTCAATGCGAATAAGTGTGCGATAATGTGTCCAACTGAATTGCGAACGCAGTGCGTTCGTATTTGAAAACAATCTGTAAAACTGTCGATTCATTTCTAATTGTCGAATCGAAAATCCATATCCGAATTGAGGTTGGAATTCATGGGAAATCGATTTTATTAAAAAACTACCATAATCAGCTCGAGATTTTCCTTGCTGTTCTTCTTCAAAAATGACTTTTCCAATTTGCCAATACATTAGCACTCTTTCGGTATCAACTGAACGAATGGCTCTAGCTTGTGATGCACTGATTATGTTTTGAATTTCTTCAACCAAGGACCTCTTTAATTCCATTATAAACGTAAATTTACTTTATTGCCTTTTTCTTTACAAAGTTTTTAATTACGAAGTCACTAATTTTTGCCAATTAGGCAGCAATTTCTTACACAATCAGTAAAAAGAAATAGTGATCGGTTACCTGTGAACTTTTGCTTTCAGCTAAAGGATGCAGAGTGGCAATCTTTAAGGTCACAATTTGTGACCTTAAGTTTAACACAAGGTGGAAGCACGCACGCTCTTCACACCACAAATATCTCTTGGGGATGGTATCCGCCGAAGATAACTTTGGTGACATTACACAGCCAAACCTCGGGCACTTCGGGTACGTTCGTTGAATAGGTGGCGCCCACTTCGTTATTGTGAATCATTTTCAACTGAAATCGGTGATGGGGTATGTTTTCCTCCGAAAACGTAAGCTCAATTCGGTCGGCATGATTACTCAACAAATCCAACATTTCATCCGCACCGGCCACCATTTCCAGGTCGGCTTTCGTGCCCAAACCCTGCTGCAAAAATTCCGGAAAATCGATGTACCAACCCGTTTCATCCTTATAGAATTCAAATTGATGTTTTCGGGGGATGGAAGGTCTGTCGTTATTCAAATTGGATGCATTCATACCGCAAAGTTGTGTTGAATTAATAGGGAAGGTGGAGAATTACAAGGTTGTGGTATGGAGGATTGAAAATGGTAGTGATGATTTCATTCACAAACTCATTTACCAAAATTGGTAAAAAAATCATTTAACTACTAACAAAGCACTACAACTTTAATTAATTTTGAGAAACTTGTAAAAATTAACATTTATTAAATTGGTTGAATATTTGGAATTGTTGATATTAGATAGTGAACGATTTAAATTAAAAATCATTGGAAGTTAAGTAAGCCAAAAATATTTCATGGAAAACGAAACAATTGTTAAGCTAAATAAATCATTCGAGGAGTCCGCATACGAGCAAGACGGTGTTGATTATTGGCTTGCAAGGGAACTTCAAGTGCTACTTGGTTATTCGGATTGGCGAAACTTCCTCAACGCAGTGGATAAGGCTAAAGAAAGCTGTAGAACCACTGGTGAGGCGGTATTGGATCATTTCGTTGACGTCAACAAAATGATAGAAATTGGCAAAGGAGGCAAGCGTGAAGTTGATGACATCATGCTCACCAGGTATGCTTGCTATCTTATTGCTCAAAATGGTGATCCAAAGAAAGAACAAATAGCATTTGCACAAAGCTACTTTGCCATTCAAACGAGAAAACAAGAGCTTGTTGAAGAACGGATTCGATTGAATGAGCGGTTACAGGCTCGTGAAAAATTGGCGGCAACCGAAACAGAACTTTCTAAAAACATTTATGAGAGAGGTGTAGACAATAAGGGTTTTGCAAATATTCGCAGCAAGGGAGATTGGGCATTATTTGGCGGATTGACTACGAGCAATATGAAAAAGAAGCTAGGTATTCCAGAAAATAGACCTCTGGCAGATTTTCTTCCCACTATTACTATTACAGCGAAACAGTTGGCCACCGAAATCACCAACTTCAATGTAAAACAACATGACTTAAAAGGTGAAGCGAGAATTACTGATGAGCATGTGAAAAACAACAAAGATGTTCGTGGGCTACTTGGTAAAAGTGGCATAAAACCAGAACAGCTCCCAGCAGAAGAGGACATTAAGAAACTCGAGCGCAGAGTAAAATCTGCTGATAAAGGAATCGAAAAGAAAAAACTTAAGTGAAAGAAAAAGTAATATGGCGAAATTGAAGAAAGAAGTAAAAGAAAAAGCAATAGAAGTTACACTTTGGGAAGCAGCAAATAAATTAAGGGGAAGCGTTGAACCAGCGGAATACAAGCACGTTGTATTGGGACTGATATTCTTGAAGTTTGCCAGTGATAAATTTGAGGAACATCGAGCAAAGTTAATAGCAGAGGGCAAAGAAAAATACATTGAAATGCCCGAATTCTATAACATGAATAATGTGTTTTTTTTAGAAGAAATAAGCCGTTGGAGTTATTTAATAAAGAAATCAAAGCAAAACGATATTGCACTTCTCATTGATACGGCTTTGCATACCATCGAGAAAAACAACAAGGCCTTAAAAGGTGCTCTGCCCGATAATTACTTTTCTCGTTTGGGATTGGATGTTACGAAATTGGCTTCACTACTTGATACAATAAATGATATTGACACTACCAAAGATCCTAAACAAGATGTTGTAGGTAAAGTGTATGAATACTTCCTTTCCAAATTTGCATTAGCAGAGGGAAAAGGTAAGGGAGAATTCTACACACCCAAAAGCATTGTAAACCTTATTGCCGAGATGATTGAACCCTACAAGGGAATCATTTATGACCCTGCTTGTGGTTCGGGTGGTATGTTTGTGCAGTCTATCAAGTTTATTGAAGCTCACCACGGCAATAAAAAGGAAATCTCCATTTACGGACAAGAATATACCAACACCACGTATAAATTGGCGAAGATGAATCTTGCCATTCGTGGTATAAGTGGAAATTTGGGAGAGAAAGCAGCAGATACTTTTTTAGATGACCAACACAAAGATCTGAAAGCAGATTTTATTATGGCCAATCCTCCATTTAACCAAAAGGACTGGCGGGCTGAGAATGAATTAATCGACGATCCCCGTTGGAGAGGTTATGATGTGCCACCCAAAAGCAACGCCAACTATGGTTGGATTTTGAATATGGTGAGCAAACTTTCTGAAAATGGCGTTGCAGGTTTTATATTGGCAAACGGTGCATTGAGTGGAGGTGGTGAAGAATACAAAATCCGCAGAAAGCTTATTGAAAACAATTTGGTGGAAGCCATTTTGGTATTGCCACAAGATATGTTTTACACCACCAATATTAGTGTTACACTTTGGATTGTAAACAAAAACAAAAAAGCACAGAGTAAAAAGGTGGGTGATGAAACACGTATCTACCGTGACAGAGAAAAGGAAGTCCTATTTATGGATTTACGCCAGATAGGCGAACCATTTGAAAAGAAGTTTATCCAATTTGGAGACGATGATGTAAAAAAGGTAGTAAGTACTTATCACCAATGGCAATGTAAGGAAATTGAAAATATTCCTGAGTTCTGCTATTCTGCTTCGTTGGATGAAGTAGCGAAAAAAGATTTTTCGTTAGTGCCGAGCAAATACATTGAGTTTGTGAACCGTGACGAAAACATTGATTTTGACGAGAAAATGCAAATCTTGAAAAGCGAAATTGCAGAATTGTTGAAAACTGAAGCACAAAGCAAAAATGATTTACTAAGCGTATTTAAAGAATTGGGTTATGAAATCAAATTATAAACGCTTGGGTGATTACATAGTGCCAGTTAAAGTCCGCAATAGCGACTTAAAAGCAAAAGAATTGTTGGGTATCAATATCAACAAGCACTTTATGCCTTCGGTTGCCAATATTGTTGGAACTGATTTATCCAATTATAAACTTGTTCAGAAAAATCAATTTGCTTGTAACAGAATGCATGTAGGCCGTGATTACAGAATTCCTATTGCAGTTTCTGAAAGCGATGAGCCATTTATGGTTTCGCCAGCTTATGATGTTTTTAAGATAAAAGATAGCAAAGAGTTATTGCCCGAATATTTAATGATGTGGTTTACTCGTGCAGAGTTTGACCGCAATGCTTGGTTTTATACCGATGCAGATGTAAGAGGTGGTTTAGCTTGGGAAGCATTTGAAAATATGCAATTTCCCATGCCCGACATTGACAAACAACGAGAAATCGTAAAAGAATACAACACCATCCAAAACCGCATCGCCCTCAACCAACAACTCATCCAAAAACTGGAAGAAACCGCACAAGCAATTTATAGGGAGTGGTTTGTGGAGGGAATTGATTTGGAGAACTTGCCGGAGGGGTGGAGAATGGGGAAATTAGAAGAATTGGTAGAAATTACGAGTGGCAAGGCTGTAGTTTCAAGAAGTGATTTCCGAAATGACTATTACCAATTTCCAATTTATGGAGCTGGCGGAATAATGGGATTCACACATGAGACGTTATACTCGGAGAAATTGCTTTCTATAGGGAGAGTTGGTACGCATGGATTGGTTCAAAGAATAAATTTTCCTTGTTGGCTGTCTGACAACACTTTAATATTCAAATCTCATTTTTATAATTACGTTTATCAAATATTATTGAACGTGAATTATGATGAGATAAATCGCGGCGGTGTACAAGGACTTATAACTCAAACAGACATGAAAAATTTGAATGTTGTTATACCAAAAAGTCAAATATTGACTGAGTTTGAATTATCGTCAGGAAAAATATTTGAACTTCAGGATTTAAAGAACGCTGAAAACCAAAAGCTAACGGAACTGAAAGCGTTGTTGCTTTCTAAGTTGGCGACATTAGAAAATTAGAATATGAAAAAAAACTACCATTTCTTAAAAAACGAACCTTTAGGAAAGGACTTATTTGAAGGCAAAGGCCAAGAGAGAATTTCAGATATTATAATAGAAATCATCCAAAATGATCAATTTAAGGTAATTGGAATTGACGGTGGATGGGGTACCGGAAAAAGTAACTTGGTTAAAATGATTGATGACAAGTTGCCAAATCACAGTTTTTTTATTTATGATGTTTGGGGCCATCAGGAAGATGAGCAAAGAAAAGCAATCTTAGTGGAATTGACAGAATTTATAAATAGTGATAAAAATAGACTTGTATCAAATAAAAGTAATTGGGATGAAAAGCTAAAAATTCTTCTTGCAAATAATAAAGAGGTAAAGACAATAAATCAACCGTATTTAAGTGTTGGATTTATTTTTTCACTTTTTTCAATTGTTTATATCCCAACAGTAAATGTCTTTAAAGATTCAATGTCTGATTTCTTCGGTATTAAAACATTTTTTTGGAAATTAATATTGGTCGCATTTCCAATATTCATTGTCATTGGTATTTATTTATTTAATCTAATAGAGGAATGGGTGAATAAGCAGGGATTTTGGAAAAGCTTTAAATTGGCTGCTCAAGAATCATTTCAAGTATATACAAACAAGCAAAAAACTGAGACAAAAATTGAAACCATTTCAGAACGTCTTCCTTCTGTAAGAGATTTTCAGAATTGGATGGAAGATATTGATGCGGATTTAAAAGATAAAAAACTAGTATTAGTGTTTGATAATTTCGATCGCTTGCCACATAAGCACATTTTAAGTGTTTGGTCGGTAATTCATATTTTTTTCGCAGAAAAGCAATATAAAAACATTAAAATTATAATCCCTTTCGATCGAAAACATATTAAGAGCGCTTTTTCTGCGTCCAATTCAAACAATGATGAATATGCAAATGATTATATAAATAAGACATTTGATATCGTTTATAGAGTTGCCCCTCCTATCATGTCAAGTTGGAAGGATTTTTTTAAGAATAATTGGAAAAAAGCATTTCCTGATTTTAATGAGGTAGAATATATAAAGGTTGAGCAGGCATATGAAGCACTCCGACCATTTATTACTCCACGTGAAATGCTAGTTTTTATTAATGAAGTTGTTGCATTAAAATTACTTGACGACACAATTCCAGATAGATACATTTCAATTTTTGTCCTGAATAAAGAGTACATAATAAATAATCCACTACCTTCCTTAACCGATTTGTCATATTTAAAGGGAATAGAATACAGTTATAGTGATGATCCTGATTACCAAAAGTACATTACGGCATTAAATTACCAAATTAAACCCGAAAATGCTTTAGAAGTTGTTTATAAGAAGGAACTTAAGGATTGTTTGATAAACAATGATTCAAAAAAATGTATTGAGATTTCAAAAACATCCGTTTTTAGTCGAATTCTTTGGCAAACAATAAATGAAATCGATAACTATAAAAATCCAATTCAAGCTTTAAGTTCTTTGAATGAAGATGCCAAAATTTCACCGGTGGAGCTTCAGAGTTTATGGAATGATATTTATTTAAAGCAGTGTAAAAACGAAAAGGAGAAAATCGAACTGGAGGATTATCAAATAATTTTATTGGAAAAAATCGAAACACATTATAAAGGAGATTGGTTGAAAATTATAATTGCAAATTTATATGTTAAAGATGGTGATTTTAATGCTAAAATATTTGCAGATCAAATTGATAAACTAGAAAAGTATTGCGTTGATAAAAAAATATCATTTAGCACATTTGATGTTTTAAAGTTGAAAGATGTTGACTTAACACAATTTAAATTATTAGTAAATTCAAAAAAAGAGCAATATTTCAAATATAAATTAAATTGTCCGGAGCAGACTGTGAAGGAATTTCTTAGTCAACGGACTTTTGAAAATTTTCAAGAAGCAGAGTTCATATTTCATTTGAAATATCGAGAAGAATTAACTGATTTTCATAACCTGTTAAAGACTTTTATTACAGATAGGGAAAATAATATTCCTTTTTTAAGTACACTATTTCAATATTTGAAAAAGACATGCAAAAACTCTATTCAAAATCCATTGCAGGATACTCACATTCACAATCTAATGAGTCAAACCAGTATCGGAGATCCGTTTTTTGTTGATTTAGCTTGCATGAGAATAAAATTAGGGAATGCGAGCGAACCAGGATATAATCCAGTTTACGAGAAGGCTTTGAATTCTGATGATGTGGAATTTTATAAATTGGTTTCTGACGAAGTAGAAAATTATATAGGAATTGAGGAATTACTCATTAGTTCAATTCAATTCCAAAACAGATTAATTAAAGGTATTGTTCCAATCCTTTTGCGAATGGATAAGAAAAAAAGAGATTTAAATGTTCTTAATATATTAAAAAATTTGACAGCAATTTCTGCTGCAAATAATATAAGTCATGAGGAAATATTCTTAGAATTGGACAAATATCCTACCATCTCTCTGGATTACAGTTTTGTATTCGGGTTAAATAATGATGAATTATTTAAGTACGCCCTGGAAAGTAATTCTGTAATTGCAAAGGAAATAATTAATGTGCTTTTAAATCATTTTAAAAATGCAAATGCGGATACATGGAATAGCGCTTTTAGTTCCTTGAGCAGCCGTGAATTACAAATACTGAAAATTATTAAGTTTAAAGAATGGAATGGTTTCGCATTGGAGAGTTTTGGTAAGAAATTAATCAAAATCGCTCAGGAAAATGATGTATTAGATTTAGATCATATTCCTATAATCACTGAGAGTTTAGAAATTTCTGGAAAGAGCATGACAAATACTTTTAAGAATTTAAGAGATGAATTCATTTCAAGTAATAAAATATCTACAGTTCATTTCGACAAATTTATTGGTCTACTCTTTAAATATAGCTCATTAGAGGATAAGGCAGCTGAAGTGTTACGTACAATTTTCAAATTAGACTTTCTAGATAACCCGGAATGCCTCAAGAAAATGCAAGTATTAAATAAAGAAATAAAAAAACTACTAGTAAAATGTCCTCAAGAGGCAAAAAGTGATTTTATTAATGGTGTATTAGCAAGAATGTCTAATCCTGAAATTAAAATTTTGTCTGAAAATCTAGGAATAGAACCTCCAAAGATGGAATCAGAAAAAAAAGAATAATAAAATTATTGAATAACTAGAAATGAAATTCACCGAAGCACAATTAGAACAAGCGTTTTCTGAGTTGTTGGGGCAAGAAGGATTTCCTCATCAGCTGGGAATAACCATTGATCGTAAGCCCGATGAAGTATTGATTGAAGAAGATTTACAGAACTTTCTTTTGAATCAATATGCCCAAGAAAATATAACGCCAAACGAAGTCAAATCTATAATTCTTCAACTTAGAACACTTCCGGCATCGGATCTTTACGAAAGCAATAAAACATTTCTGAGAATGCTTTCAGACGGTTTTATCTTGAAACGCGAAGATCGCAATCAAAAGGATATTTATATTCAACTTATTGATTACGCTGGTTTAGACAAACACCGAAAACCGAACGAGGATGAACTAATTTCAATTTCTGCAGATCCTAAATTACAATATAAACGGGACAATAATATTTATAAATTCGTCAATCAATTAGAAATTCTTGGAAATGAAAAGAGAATCCCAGACGGAATAGTTTATATCAATGGATTGCCTTTGGTTGTTTTTGAATTCAAAAGTGCCATTAGAGAAGACGCTACCATTTATGATGCATTCAAACAATTAACAGTACGATATCGCAGAGATATTCCGGAAATTTTCAAATACAATGTTTTCTGTGTAATCAGCGATGGAATCAACAACAAGGCAGGTTCCTTATTCGCTCCTTATGATTTTTATTATGCTTGGAGACGAGTTGAAGGACTTGCAAAAGAGGTAGATGGGATTGACAGTATGTTCACTCTGGTGCAAGGTATGTTTAATAAAAACCGCTTCCGCGATATCATACGAAACTTTATTTACATCCCGGATAATTCAAAGAAAAATGAAAAGATAGTTTGTCGCTATCCACAATATTACGCTGCGAGAGCTCTTTACGAAAGCATCAAACAAGCTCAAAAGCCACTGGGAGATGGGAAAGGAGGTACTTATTTTGGTGCTACAGGATGTGGGAAGAGTTTCACAATGTTATACCTCACGCGATTAATAATGAAAAGTGAGTATTTTGAAAGTCCTACCATCGTTTTAATTACCGACCGGACCGATTTAGATGATCAACTTTCTGCTCAATTTGTAAATGCAAAGACATTTATCGGAGATAATACAGTTGAAAGTGTTGAAAGTCGGGCTGATTTACGTTCCAAAATCCAAGGAAGGCAAAGTGGAGGCGTATTTCTGACAACCATTCATAAATTCACAGAGGATACTCAACTACTTTCCGATAGAGCGAATGTTGTGTGCATCTCGGATGAAGCTCACCGAAGTCAAGTAAACCTAGATCAAAAAGTGAGAATTACCGAGAAAGGGGTAACTAAGACCTTCGGTTTTGCTAAATATTTGCATGATTCGCTGCCCAATGCCACATTTGTAGGCTTTACAGGAACTCCTATTGATGCAACTTTGGACGTTTTTGGTAAAGTGGTAGATGCCTATACGATGACCGAATCGGTGAAAGATGAAATCACTGTAAGAATTGTTTATGAAGGTAGAGCCGCCAAAGTTTTGCTCAATAATTCGAAATTAAAAGAAATTGAAGAATACTACGCTAGATGCGCAGAAATTGGAAGCAATGAGAATCAGATTGAGCAAAGCAAAAAGGAAATGGCTCAAATGTATGCCATAATTGGTGATCCTCAACGCTTAAAGGACGTTGCAAACGACTTTGTGAATCATTACGAACAACGAGTTACAGAAGGTTCAACTGTTAAGGGTAAAGCTATGTTCGTTTGCAGTACCCGTGAAATCGCATTTGAACTATACAAAAATATCATTGCGCTTCGTCCTGAATGGAATGAAAAACGTATAGCGGAGGAAGGTGCTGTTTTAAGTGATAAAGATAAACTAGGGCTTCAATCCATTGAGAAAATCAAACTTATTGCAACCCGAGGTCAGGACGATGATGAAGAATTATACAATCTTTTGGGGACGAAGGAATATCGCAAAGAACTCGACAGGCAGTTCAAAAACGAAAAGTCCAATTTTAAAATAGCGATTGTTGTTGATATGTGGCTAACAGGTTTTGATGTGCCATTCTTGGATACAATTTACATAGACAAACCCATTCAGCGTCACAATTTGATTCAAACAATATCACGCGTTAATCGCAAATTCGAGGGTAAAAACAAAGGCTTGGTTGTGGATTATATTGGTATCAAAAATCAAATGAACCTAGCTTTGAAACAATACAGTGATGGAGATAAAGATAATTTTGAAGACATCGCTGAATCACTCATTATTGTTCGGAATCACCTTGATTTGTTAGAGAAATTATTTCACACATTCAATTCTAACAAATATTTCCATGGTAGTACGATTGAGCAATTGAATTGCCTGAATCAAGCCGCTGAATATGTTCAACAAACAAAAGAAGTTGAGACACGGTTCATGGGCTTGGTTAAACGGTTGAAAGCGGCGTATGACATCTGTGCAGGTAGTGAACAATTGACTCAAAATGAAAGAGATGTTACACACTTTTATTTAGCCGTTCGTTCTATTGTATTCAAGTTGACCAAGGGAAATGCTCCGGATACTGCTCAAATGAATGCCAAAGTTCGTGAAATGATTAAAGATGCTCTTCAAAGTGAAGGCGTTCAGGAGATTTTTAAATTGGGTGATGATAAGCAAACGGAGCAAGATATTTTTGATGAAGACTATCTTGCAAAGATTGAAAAGATTAAACTTCCCAATACCAAGATCAAATTACTTCATCAACTACTTGCAAAAGTTATTAGTGAAATTAAAAAAGTGAATCGTGTAAAAGGTGTAGATTTTACTAAAAAAATGGAAGCTTTGGTTGAACGTTACAACAATCGAGATGCCAACGACATTCTTAGAAGCGAAGTGTATGAAGAAATGGCGGAGGCATTGACCAATATGATTTGGGAAGTTCATAAAGAATTTACAGCTGGCGATGAACTAGGAATCAATTTTGAAGAAAAGGCGTTCTACGATATTTTGAATGAACTCTGTATTAAATATGATTTCAAATATCCCAATGAAAAAATGATAGAATTGGCAAAGTCGATCAAAGATTTAGTTGATGGACAGGCCAAATTCCCAGATTGGAATAAAAGAGATGATATAAAATCTGCTCTCAAGGTTGGATTGATTCTATTACTCGATGAACATGGTTATCCACCCGTAGAGAGGGATGAGGTGTATAACGAAATATTTGAACAAGCAGAAAACTTTAAAAAGAATAGGGGTTAGGGGAAATAGCGGGTGGAAGTCATTTAAACGAGTTCAATCAATCCCTAAATCTTTGGAAATTTCCGCTTGTTGTTTATTGAATTCTCTCTGTAATAATATCCTATTTCTTGTATCTTCCGGCAAACAATCTATACATGTTTGGTAATCAATTTTTTTGTAGTTCTTTTTACAAATTGAACACAAATCCATTTTGTTCAAATCAAAATTGGCAGCACATTCTCGACAAGCAGTAATTGCATCTTCAAATGATAGGTATTTGATTACATCGTTTAAATAGCTTATGAAAATTTCAAGTTCAATTGATTGATAATGATCGTTTTGACTGCGATTTCTGAGTAACCAATACTTGATGTTACTTATATTGTGTTTGTTCTGGTAGCTATCCTTGGAAACGAAACATTTGTCTTTTGTATTTAAATTTTCTGGAGCTTCATCAAGTAAAATTATCAAATCAGAAATAGTTAAATGTGCGGGCTTGTTAAATTCATGTTTGCATTTAGTACATAAATAAATGGGTAATTTACTCAATCTTTTATTGGGATTTCTATTGTGACAATTAGGACATAAATCTCTTGGTTGATATTCATACTTGTCTTGAATGTAATCAATAAATTCAGAGTCATGTATATTTACATTCAGATCAACGTATTTCTTTATTGTTTCATTTCTTAATTCTTTAAACGATCTTGGATGCGATAAATGTTGAACTACAAGATGTTCTCTACTTTGACAAATTTGACATTGGTCTTTAATCCATTCTTTTCGTCGGTTTTTCCAATCTTTTGAGTGCCAAGATCTAGAATTTTTATCATGATTTTCCCAATATAGTTTGCTGGCATAAACTAAGCTAATTTCTTGATTAATAAGCTTATTTCTAAGATCAGTTACTTCTGCTAATGTGAACATTTTGAATAGGTTAATTATTAAAATACAATATATGATTTTTGAAATTCCTTGAAAAGTAATCTTTGTGATTGAAGGTTTTAATTTCTGAATTAATTCGACCTGTGCAAATTGATTGCACACATCCGTTTTAGGTTTGCATCAACAACGAAAAAACATCCCCTAAAACATCCCCAGAAACTATGTACACATTCAATCTTTCTACGCAATTTAATTATGGCAGTTTCAATGGATTTACATTGAAGGAAATTCTGTTTGCCGATGCGAGTTACATCATTTGGAGTATCGAAAACATCCATAAATTCCGATTTGAACAAAAGGAAGTGTTTGAATTTCTTCAGTCAGAACTTACCGATGAACAAGTGGTTGAAGGATTTAAAATATTTCATGATGTAATGCGAAGTGTGGGTAATCGCTATGCGGGTGAAATTATTTTAATTGCACACCGTCCGGATATCCCTCTAACACCCGATAAAATAAGAAGGCTCAGAGAAATTTTCAAAGAGCAATTCCAGGATATCATAGAAAGTTATTCGAATTCATTTAAGTACCGCGTTATTCAAAATACGGCTGCTCAAGATTCGCTGGCCGAATTCGATGATGACAATGACTTTGATGACTTTGATTTGTATGAGGATCCATTTGATAGAGACTATCGCGAATCCCGATCCTACAGTCGTTACGGCGGCAGTTATGCTTCGAGTGTGGCGGGATTTTCGGATGAAGAAATTGATACTATTTTCGACGGTGATCCGGACATGTATTGGAATATTGATTAATGGTTAATCTAGTATTCTATCAGTAATACATATAGAAATTCGAAAATTGAAATACTTTATAATTCACTAATTTTTTTGGATACTATTTATCGTTTTTTTTATCCGATTTTTTGACTCGGTACTTACATCGCATTGGACTGCATACATTTCCCAATTGGAAACAACTTCTAGCACTTCATCAATGATTTTATTTGCATCTTTTATGTTAAAGTAATTGCCCAATTCCATTAAGTGTTTTCTTGTGGGATTTTTGCTTTCTCTTGCAACGGATGTGCTGTGCATGCCATGTCCCGAAGTGGAAAAAGTTAAATCATAAGCAGGTGCTACTTTCCAAGTTCCAGCCGCATCCATTAAAAAAGCAAAGTTTTTACTATGATCATCTCGATTGTGTGCAAATACATTAAATGCAGCAAGGCGCAATATTTTTTCGTAGGCACGAACATCTCGTTCCAATTGAAATGCACAATCCATCAAATCGCCATAATCCATATTGCTCAATCTGAAATTGTCGTGCATTATTCCAGCAGCAGAATGCAAATGCAATCGCCTATTTCCAATTCGGTCGAATCGTTTTGTTCCAAAATAACTTTGTCCTGAAAGACCTTGAAAAAGTTTGGACTCACTCATTTGGATCCCAGCATCTAAAGCCATTTTGTAATAGGCAAATTCAATGTTGGCTATATCCGGTCGATCAAACGACGAAGGAAATTTTATTAACCAATGCTCGTACTCATTGGGCATAGTTTTATTGGAACTAATGAAATCCTGCGTTTTAGGATTATATCCCACCAGTATTTTTGGACGAGCTCCGCCTGAAGATCCCCCGAGTCTAAACAAATCATCCAAAACATCGGTTGCTGTCCCAGAAATAATTTGATTCGTTGCTTTTGCAATTTTATCTAGTTCAACCTCAAATGATTCTAGTTCTGATTGTTCTAATTCTGGTTTATACGTCAATGCACCCATTCCGCTGCTTCCAACATACGCTAAACGGTCGAGAACTGTAATTTCATCAACCATAACGCCTCTAGAAGTTAAAGCTCTATCCAGTAATAATTTCCCCCAACCATCGGGTAAGGAATCCGCAAAAACTCCATATAGACCATCAAATGGAATGGGGTCGGCAATATGGATTAAATTGTTTAGTTTCAGTTTAATCGGAGATATTTCTAAGCCTGTTTTTATAAAATCAGCGTTATACTTGAAAAAAATATTTTTTCCTTCACTGACTAATTCTCCAACCGGAATTTCTTCTTCGTTCAGTTGAATAGATACAACTATTTTTTCTACGTGTTCCATACTTACCTTGTTTTATCGCTGAATAATTTTTCTATCTTGTCTAAATTATCCAATGGTTTGAAAATGAGTTCGAAGTCGTTTAACCGATTTAGAACGTGAGCCAATTTTAATAATGATTCCAGTGAAATTTGTCCAGTTAATTCAAATCGTTTGATGCTGCCCAGCGAAACACCCGAACGCTTAGCCAAATCAGCTTGAGTTAATCCCAACTGCTTCCTTAAAGATTTATGCTTTAGAGGAAGATCTACTAAAATATCCGTTGGATTCTTATTGATCCCAAATTTCAACATAATAGCTAATATATTAGACAAAAGTACAGTTATTTAGTCGAAATAGCTAATATATTGGCTATTTTTTTGAAAGAAAGATATTGCTAATCTTTCCCCCCTACATCTGAAAGCGAATCGGAATTTGCATCCAAGAATTGACGAAACGGCCGTTGGATTGAGCGGGAATCCAGCGAGGTGATGTTGAAATTACTCGAATGGCTTCTTTGGAGAATTCGGGACAAGCGTTCACGTCCTTTAATACCGATACACGGCTTACTTTGCCTGAGTAGTCCACCATAAATCTGACAATTACTTGTCCTCTGATTTCATTCTCCATGCAGCGCTTAGGATATTCTATTTTTTGAGCAATATATCGGTAAAATTCAGATTCACCACCGGGAAATCGGGCTTTCACTTCCACCATTACGGCTGAATATTCTTCAGTCGATGTATCCTTCGAATTTAGAACACCATCCTCGGAAGACGGTTCATCAGATGCTGTGCTGATATGTTTGGATTCAACAGACTTGGCAGCTTTCGCAGGCTTATCCATCGTATCCGTTTGCGCTGACATCCCCCAAAACTGAAAAAATATAATTGCTAGTACCACCTGTTTCATGTTGGGAAGTTACCCATTTTTTTTAATTATTGAAACTAAAGGACTTTCCCCATAATTTCGCATTGGATCCCTATGCAGAAAACCACGTTTCATATCCAGAAAATGGACTGTCCCTCCGAAGAACAAATGATCCGGATGAAGCTCGCCGATTTACCGCAAATTCAGGCACTCGAGTTTGACATCCCCCAAAGAAAACTCACCGTGTTCCACACAGGAGATCAAACACCCATTTTTCAACAATTAGACGCTTTAAATTTCCATACAACGCTCCAGGATTCGGTTTCGGGGGATGCGTTTGCGGAAAGTCTTTCGCCCAATCAAAATGCACAGAATTCCGCAAATGAACGCAAGTTACTCTGGTCCGTTTTGAGCATCAACTTGTTCTTTTTCGTATTGGAATTGTTGACCGGTTTTTGGTCGAATTCCATGGGACTTTTTGCAGATAGTTTAGACATGTTGGCCGATAGTATCGTGTATGCATTGGCGCTTTTTGCAGTGGGTGGCACGGTTATGCGAAAGAAGAAAATCGCTCAATATGCAGGATATTTTCAGTTGATTTTGGCCGTTTGGGGATTTATAGAAGTCCTTAGGCGCTTTTGGGGACAGGAAACGCTGCCTGAATTTCAAACCATGATTTTCATATCTATTTTGGCATTGATGGGGAATGGATGGTGCTTGTATTTGCTTCAAAAGAGTAGAAATCAGGAGGCGCACATGCAAGCGAGCATGATTTTTACTTCCAATGATGTGATTGTGAATTTAGGGGTTGTTTTAGCTGGGGGATTGGTGTACGTCACTCAATCGAAATTCCCGGACCTCATTGTAGGATTTGTGGTTTTCATCATTGTGGCCCGAGGTTCTTTGAAAATTTTAAAATTGTCGGAGTGAAATTACTAAAACACCCCCTGTTGGTTCTGTTTATTGTGATGTTTTCCCAAAGCGTTGGGGCACAAAACTACATCCGTTACCAGCAGATATTCAATCGATTGGACGAAGATGTGCTTTCTGACAAATTTCCGTCTGGGAATTTTGAAAACGTTATCCGTAGATTGGATACGGTTCAATCGGAATATGACTTCATTTATGGCAAACACTGCTTCAAAGCATTGCAAATTTGCATAACCCTGCATGACAGTATTCGGGCCAATTGGTGGCTTGCGAAATGTTTTCGACAAGGAATTCCTTTGTGGATGATTCGAGCTAATCGGTTGACGGCTAAATCATTGGAATATTCAATCACGCAAAAAACGGTGCAAGATTACCCGCAGTTACGTCAAATTTATGTGCAATCCATTGATACGACATTGTCAAAATCCATCGATTCGTTACTGGAAATCGATCAAAAATACACCCGAAAAGTGAACGATGGTTTTGTGTTATTCAAACCGGTTTATTGGCTTTTTTGGGGGATGAATAATCGGAGGCTTTATCGGCAGTTCCGTACCTTGGTGTTTCAATTTGGTTATCCCGAAGAGCGTTTGATTGGGTTGCCTTCCATTCAAGATTCTGCACGCTTTGCTCCCTATTTTGGGTTTTGGGGACCGTCGGAAATTCGCGATTCACGGGTGCAAATCATGTTTCAGCATTGCTTTTCGACCTGGCATAAAATAGATGTAGAATTTAGAGACTCGCTTCGAAGAAATCTGGAATGCGGAAATATTCCCGCGTTTCAGTATGCGTTATTGGTAGATTTTATGTATCCCGATACAAAAAAGTATCCAGAATATGAGTATTGGTCTACTCGAATTTTTAGCGCAACAACGGTGAATCAAAATCGAATTTCCGCGGGATTAAACTCGCTCGAACAGGAAAAACGCAACAACAGCATCGAAATCAACCGCCGAAAATCAAAAACTGCCCAATCGGAGATCATGTTAGAGTAGGGGTGAGTTTTATTTCTTGAATAAGTACTTTTTTGTTTTAGGAGTTGAAATTTTATTCAATACAATTTAGACTTTTATTTTTCAGAATATCCATTCCATCAGCTCTACCGTCACCCCAAAAAATATCAAGAAAGGTGACTCAAAAAAATGTACTACCGAATTAACTTCCCCAATAATAACCCAAATTCAAGCCAATAGAGTACAAGCGTCCCGACAGGGGAGCATCAATGAAATTCAACATATTGTAACGGAATGATGGTTCGATTCTGAGAGAACCGCCCTGCTTGATATGGCAGTCCACACCTGCGCTAACTGTTGGTGAAATGTTGAACGTGTTGTAATCAAATTGATTGGGTGAATCTTGTTTATCCGTGCGACCCGAATAGTAAATGAACATGTTTTGCTTGTGTTGGACTAAAATATTGGAAGTAAGTCCTACGCTTCCAATGAAGCGAAGTTTTTGGTTACCTCGGGTGTAGTTTAACTTGAGCGGGATATCGATGCAGTGGAAATTGTCGACAAACTTAACATGATATTGTGGATCGGGAACAGGCTGATTGGGATCGACAAATACTATATATTTTTTTTGCGTTTGAAATCCCTTGTTGGAGTAGTGAATTCCGGCTTCGATACTCCAATTTTTTTTGATCTGATAATTTGCATTCAGGCCTGCCGTGAAACCGAATTTCGGAGCTTCAATGGTATCTCGAAACGTTTTAATCATTTCACTCGATTGGCTGCCATCGCTGTTTACAAGGGTTCTGTAGCATATGTCAGGTGAAAAATTAACACCGAATTGAAGTTTGCCTGTTCTGGAAGTGACGAGATTGGCTTTGGAGCTGTTGATTTGTCCAAAAGCACTACAAGTGGCCAAAGAAATGGTGATTAAAGTTACGAGTTTCACGATTTTGGGGGATTGTTGTACATGGATAACGTAATTTAATGAATTCCATTTTACATATTAGAGTAATTCCATTTTACAGATTTTGGGTATTTTACTTTACAAATTATGAGCATTTCATTTTGCAAATTGTGGATTGAATAACTCGAATTTGGTATAATTTACCAATGGTAGCTTGTGTGAAAATGATTCTATTCATGGGTAATTTGGGCTTTCTGAGTTTTCCATTCTTCGGCCAGCATCGCATAAATTAAATCATCAACCCATACTCCATGAAAAAACAAACTTTGCTTGAAATGCGCTTCTTTTCGAAATCCCAAACGTTCGATTAATCGAATGGAACTCGTATTTCTGGGATCTATGGACGCAGTAATTCGGTGCTTTTTTAAATCGAAAATCAAATGGTCAATTATGGCCGACAATGCTTCAGTTGCATATCCCATCCCCCGAAAATCTTTGTGTAATGTGTAACCCAATTCTACTTGTCTGTTTTCTGAATCAGAATCTAATTTTGAGCCTGTTCCTGATTTTGAATCTGATTTTGAGCCTGTATCTGATTTTGAATCTGAATCTGAACCTAAATTTGATCCTGATCCTGAATCTGAATTTGAATCAGAACCTGAATCTGAATGAGAACCTGAACCTGAGCCCAAAAAATGGATTCCAACGTCACCAATAATAGTCTCAGAATCTTTGAGTACAATCGCCAGTTGAAACCAGGTATTGGGTATGTTCATTTCAGGAGAGGATCGTAAAATGAACTGACGAATGTCTCCCACCTTACTCGGAACCAAGCTCAAAAATTGATTCGTTTCGGTGTCCGAACGGTATGCAAAAAGGGCTTCGCAATCTTCTAAAAGCACTGGACGGATCAGCAATCGAGGTGTTTGTAGATTCATGATTTTGGGGATGTGAGGCGTGAATTTACGATAATGTGCTTAGCCTTGAGTAATTGTTGGGCAATAAATGGATTAATCGTTTATTCTTACGTGTAAAATAATTATATTTGTACGTATTCTATTTCATCATGAACACTAAACTTACATTGAATCTGGACAAATCGGTAATTGAGCAAGCTAAAAAATATGCTAGAGAACATCAGGTGAGTCTGTCAAAACTGATTGAGAATTACCTGGATTCGATTACTAAATCTTCAACCGAAAAATCGAAAATTAGTCCATTGGTTGAAAGTCTTACCGGAGTTATTCCTGATGGAAATTATAATGATCGTGAGGATTATACTGACTTTCTTTCTGAAAAATATTCATAATGGAAAAATTGTTAGTAGATACGAATATTATCATTGATTTGCTCTCCAAAAGGGAGGAGTTTTATCAAGAAGCGCAACAACTATTTACCTTGGCGGATACAAAGCAGGTTGAACTCTTCGTTTCATCATTGTCGTTTGCAAACACATATTATCTTCTCAGTAAGTTCCAGAATCGAGAATACGCTCGAAAAATATTAATCAGATTTAAAATATTGGTGCAAGTAGCTCAGTTGGATGACAAAATATTGGAGTTGGCACTCTTGTCGGATTTCAGGGATTTTGAGGACGCCATACAATACCATACTGCATTAGAAAACGGAATCGACATCATCATTACCCGCAATAAAAAAGACTTCAAAACTTCAAAATTACCGGTAATGACCGCTAAGGAGTATTTGATGAAGTAGCGAGGCTGTTAAAAGTAAACTCCAATATTATTTTGCATGCAAAGTAATGTTTAGACCAATGGATTCTACTACCAATAAGGCTTTGCCGATATGACAAGTGGGCTTCCCATTTTCTAAATCGGAAATGAATCGAATTCCTACTCCGCAAGCAAGCGCCACTTGAGATTGTGTTAATCCAATAAGGGAAATTTAAATTGTCATTTTTGTTTTTATAGTTTTTGATTTTGTGTTCAAATTTTATAAAATCTTTATACAACACTTGATAAATTTACATTTTTAATTAAATGGAGAAAATTCGGCAAATGATTTATCAGAGAAAATGGTATCAATTTCTCATTTGTACTGGTTCGGTATTGATTTCTTCTTTAGCTTGTTATCTCGCTATTCCGATAATTGGATATAAGACTGCGGCATTAATTTTACTCGTGAATGTGTCTATTTTGGCCATGTTCTTCGATATATTACCCGTTTTGATTGCGTCAATTTTGAGCGCGCTCACTTGGAATTATTTTTTTATTCCACCCGTACACACCTTTCATATCGACAATACCGAAGATTTACTTATGTTTCTGATGTACTTTTTTGTAGCATCTGTGAATGCAGTTTTAACATTCAAAATAAGAAAAGAAGAAGTAAAGGCACGCGATAAAGAAGAAAAAGAGAAAACGATAGCATTATACAATACATTACTCAATTCACTTTCGCATGAATTAAGGACTCCTATTTCAGCTATAATTGGTTCAGTGGATGCGCTTAAGGAAAACAGAGATAAAATTTCAGTCAAGCACCAAGAAGAACTTTTAGATCAAATTTCAATTGCAGGACTTCGTCTTAATTCTCATGTCGAAAACCTACTAAATATGAGTAGATTGGAAACGGGTATTTTAAAGTTGAAATTGGATTGGTGCGACATCAACGAGTTGGTTCATTCTGTTATTCGGAAAATACCAATTCCCTATGATCAAGAAATTTCCTTTGAACCCAATGAGCAATTACCCTATTTTAAACTGGATAGAGTGATTATAGAGCAAGTTTTACTAAACCTGTTAACGAATGCAGTTGGTTATTCATCTCCAAATTCATTAATTCAAACTTTTGTACAGCTGAAAGACAGTAGTTGTATGATTGAAATAAAAGATAATGGAGTCGAATTGCCACCGTTTGATTTGAATCGTTTATTTGAGAAGTTTTACAGGGGAACTCAAACTAGTAAAGGTGGATTAGGTATTGGTTTGTCGATAGTCAAAGGATTTGTTGAAGCCCACAATGGCCAAGTTTTTGTAGAACCAAATCAACCTAAAGGACTAGTTTTTACTATTATTATCCCAGCTGAACTATCTTACTTAAATAATTTAAAAAATGAATAAATCTGAAAAAGTAACCATCCATGTTAAAGTGCAAAAACTGAACAATCGTATTTGAATTAATTAAAAAATGAATAAAGCTGAAATTTTAATCATAGATGATGAACCGCAAATAAGGAAACTTCTTGAAATTACGTTGGAGAGTAATAACTATAAAGTAATTCAAGCGGAAACTGGAAAGTCCGGTATCATTTTGGCGGCTAATAGGCCACCTGAACTGATATTATTAGACTTGAGTTTACCAGATATGAGTGGACATGACGTACTTAAACAACTTAAAAATTGGTACTCAAAGTCTGTAATTATTCTTTCCGTAATTAGTGATGAATCTGATATTGTTTATGCACTAGATAATGGAGCTACGGATTATTTAACTAAGCCTTTCAGAAGTGCAGAACTTTTGGCTCGAATTCGTTCTGCAATTCGTAGAAATCAACATATTCAAGTTAACTCTGTTTTAAAATTTGAGGAATTAACTATTGATTTAGGATCCAGACTGGTTACTTTGAATAATAATATAGTTAAGTTAACTTCCACTGAATATGGAATACTGAGTTTAATGGCACAAAATGAAGGGCGAGTATTAACACATTCCCATATTCTAAAGGAAATATGGGGAGTTGGTGCACAGACTGAAACACAATATTTACGCGTTTTTGTCAGAACACTTAGGAAGAAAATAGAAGTAAATCCAAACAATCCTAAACACATAATTACCGAAAGTGGAATTGGATATAGATTCGTATAGTTCTTTATATTTTCTTTATTTCTAGAATTTAATTTTTATAATTTACTCACATCCCAATTATCAACTTTGTACATCGAAAAAATAAACAGATGTACAAAGTAAAAAGCCAAATTAGTGATAAAATTACAGCGGCCTCACTCTTAGTTGCATTAGGAATAATCTATGGAGATATAGGTACTAGTCCTTTATATGCATTGAAAGCTGTAATAGGCACAAGGGAAATCACAGAACAACTCGTTTATGGTGGTGTTTCATGCATTTTTTGGACACTCGTTTTTCAAACTTCCATAAAATATATATGGCTTACATTGAAGGCCGATAATGAAGGTGAAGGTGGTATTTTTTCACTTTATTCTTTGGTGAAAAATCACGGTAAAAAATTAGTTATACCTACGATACTTGGAGCAACTACATTATTGGCCGATGGAATCATTACACCTCCAATTTCTGTTGCTTCAGCTATTGAAGGATTGAACTTGGTTAAAGGACTGCAAAACATGATTATTCCCGGTAATAATTTTACTGTTGGAATTGTTGTTGCAATTTTAACTGGATTGTTTTTTGTTCAGCGTTTTGGGACACAAGCAATTGGTAAATCCTTTGGTCCTGTAATGACAGTTTGGTTTACAATGCTGCTCGTTGTTGGAATTGGAAATATTTCGCTACATGTTGAAATATTAAAAGCACTTAGTCCGCATTATGCAATTGACTTATTGGTAAATTATCCTCAGGGATTTTGGTTATTGGGTGCTGTATTTCTTTGTACAACGGGAGCTGAAGCATTGTATTCAGATTTAGGACATTGCGGAATTAAAAACATTCGGATGAGTTGGGGATTTGTAAAAATAAGTTTGATTGCTTCCTATTTAGGTCAAGCATCTTGGTTAATGCACCAAGGCGATAATTTGTTGAATGGTAGAAATCCATTTTTTGAGATTGTGCCCAATTGGTTTTTAATTCCTAGTATTATTATAGCCACTTTGGCTACCATAATTGCCTCTCAGGCATTGATAAGCGGCAGCTTTACATTAATTAACGAAGCAATTAATCTCAATTTTTGGCCTAGGGTTTCAGTAAAACAACCTACTGAAGCAAAAGGTCAAATATACATTCCCAGTGTGAATACCATACTTTGGTTCGGTTGCTTACTCATGATTTTATACTTTAAGGAAAGCAGTCACATGGAAGCCGCATATGGTTTTTCTATAACTGTTACAATGCTGATGACCACCTTGTTAATGTGTTACTTTTTGTTGTATCGCTTGAATTGGAGCAAAATATATGTGGCATTATTTGCAGTTTTTTTTGGCGCAATTGAATTGTCTTTTTTTGTTGCAAATGTTGCAAAAATTAAAGAAAGATGGATGTTTTTATTTTTTGAATTATTCATTTTCTTGGTTATGTACATTTGGTATACTGCTCGAAAAATCAACAATAGATATACCAAATTCGAACAATTAGGAAAATACAGCAAACAACTCGAAGAACTTAGTGAAGATGATACAATACCCAAATTTGCAACTCATTTAATTTATCTAACAAAAGCAGATAAACGACACGAAATAGAAGAGAAAATTATTAAATCTATATTTTCTAAAAAACCGAAAAGAGCAGATGTTTATTGGTTTGTGCATTTGAATAGAACAAATGATCCTTATTCATTATCGTATGATGTTACTGAATTACTTGACGACAAGGTTATTAAAATAAATATCAACGTAGGGTTTCGAATACAGCCCAAAACAGAATTGTATTTTAAGAAAATTGTAATCGAACTCGTTGAAAATAAAGAACTCAATTTACATATAAGGCCAGACGGCTCAACAAAATACAACTCAGAACCGGATTTTAAGTTCGTTGTGATTGAAAAATTCCTTTCCGTTGAAAATGAATTTGCGCTGAAGGAAGGATTGCTGCTCAATAGTTACTTCTTCTTAAAACGAATGGGGTTAAGTGATGAAAAGGCATTTGGTTTAGATAAAAGTGACGTAGTTGTAGAACAAATCCCATTGGTTTTTCAACCAATCAACAAAATTGATTTAACACGTATTAAATATTAAAATGAAAAAAATAGCACTAATCGCTGTGATTTTAATGAGTTTAGAAATTTCAGCACAATCTAACGTCCCCCAAGAAAAACAAGAAAATTTGTATTATTCCAAAATAGAAACACAAGATAGTTTAAAATTTAACCATGTGATTAGAATTGCCAAAATATCGGATGATATTCCCATTTTAAACAGTAAAAAATTGGAAGCTTTTGATGGAATTGATATCACATGGGCTAATGGTTCCGATAGGAGAACCGAAAATATTTGGAAAGACCACACCTACTTTACTCCAAGTGTTTTACTAGATGTTAATTATACGTATTCCTCTAACAATCCAATCGATAATACCGTAGTTGGTTCTACCGCCTTAGCAAGAAATAATGAAATTCAACTATCCGCTTTACATTTCGGTGGAGATTTTAACTTTGAAGGTGCTAGAGCGAGAATTATGACCCAATTCGGCACACGTTCGCAAGTTGTGCCACGTAATGATTTTAGTCCCTACAGAGGACAATACCAACTGGCTAATGTGTATCGATATTTGAGTGAAGCTTATGCGGGTTATCATTTTGAAAAATGGTATGGAATTAATGTTGACGCCGGTTTGTTTATGTCATACATTGGTTTAAATTCATTTTATCAAGCTGAAAACTGGGAGTATCAAGCCTCATTTACTTCTGACAATACTCCTTGGTTTTTCAATGGTATTCGGGTGCAGATTTATCCTACCAAACATTTAAAAATTGAACCTTGGATTATAAATGGCTGGCAAAGTTACGGTAAGTTTAATAGTATGCCCGGTTTGGGGGGAAACATTACGTGGATACCCAACAGTAACATAAAATTATTAACCAATAATTATTTTGGCACTGATGCAGCAGGAATTCAAGATAGAAAAAGATTTCATTCCGACAACAGTGTTTTAGTCAGATATTACAATAACCCAAATTCTTCAAGAATTTCGAGAATGGCATTTTCTTTTACTGGTGACTTCGGATTTGAAAAAGGAGGAGGGGTAAATGGTTTTAATAATAATGACAGTGGGGCAGGACCAGCTCAGTACTTTGCTAGTGCTATGTTTTACAATAGAATTTGGTTTGCCAAAAACAAATTTGCTTGGACCGTGGGTGGTGGAATTATGACAAACCCAGGTCGATATTTAGTGCTTTATCCAACTGGTCAAGCTAGTCCTTTGCCAGATCCGAATAATCCAACTCAATCTGAAGGCGCATTTCCGTTTAGTGCCAATCCCGGTGATAAATTTACGGGTTGGGATTGGTCAACAAATTTTGACTTCATTCCCAATCAAAGCATTACCTTCAGAATGGAGTTTGTACATAGAAATTCGAGTGTTCCATATTTTGCTGGAAGAGGCGGAGTTACTTCACAGACTGGATTTTCAACCACAATTTTAGATCCTACTTGGCGCCCAGATTTAGTAAAATCAGAAAGTAGGATCATTTTAGCTCTGTTGTTTAGAATTTAATGTAAACATAATCAGTTACGCATTTTGAAACTTTTTGGTTTTATACTGAATAATTAATCGCTCAAATTTTATCGCCATTATTTTTATACAAGTTCAACTCCCGTCAAATTTGCTTGATTGTTTTTCAGGAATGCATACGTGATACGATCTACTTTGCAATTAATAAATTGAACTTTTCTGAATCTTTCGTTGTACTTAAAAAAAGTGTTTATTATCGTCGCGTTTTCGAAGGAAACTCCATAGAAAGAACATTGTTCAAAATGACAATCTTCGAGTGTTCCGGAAAATACCATATTACTTATGTTCGATTTAGAAAACTTTGTGAATTTCCATTGAGCTTGAGTTAAAATATTCTTTTCGAGATTTGATTCTTTAAATTCGGTCCCAGAAAAATCTACATTTGAAAAATTGCATTTTTCGATATTGCATTTAAAAACTTCAGTATCAATAAATGAACACGCTGAAAATTGAATATTTAATAAATTGGAAGATTGAAATGTACTATCTCGCAAATCGGAATTTGAGAAATCACAAAGTTCTATGTTGTTTTTACTTAGTATTAATCCAGACAAATCCGATTCTGAAAATTTACAATTCTTCATATTTGATGAACTGAATTTTTCTTTCAGGTTTTTCAAACCAGAGAAATCAGCATCGACCCAATTCCCTTCAGACATATCCCAACTCCATTCTTGAGGATTACGACGACTAATATTTATTGAGTTGGATATTTTTTGGTCATAAGTGTTTAAATCTTGGCTGGGATGTTCGATGGTTTGATTTATGGATTCTTGGAAATTATCTGAAAAATAATTTAAATCAACACTCAGAATGATAGCAATACGATTTAATGTAGCAATATCTGGCATCGATTCACCTCGTTCCCATTTTCCTACTGCTTGAGGACTGATGTTAACTTGTTTTGCTAATTCAGCTTGAGAAAGATTCATTTTCTTTCTAATTAAGGCAATTTTATTGCCTAAGGACTTAGGATTTAACATTGGAATATTTATTTTTTGATTGCCACAAAACTAGAATTATCAGACATCCGAATACAAGCAATATACGCTACACTTAGTTGTTTCTGCACTACTTTTGGTTGAATTTTGACATCAGTTAGTTTGGAAAGTTTAAATTTTAAGTAATTACATGCATAAATCAATAAATTTGAATTATGAAAGTGGCGGCAAATTACAATTGGTTCAACTATATACTCCTTTTAATCCTCAATACCCTCGCGGTGGAAGTCTCCGCTAAACTTAAAACACCCGTCATTTTTAAACCTGCCAACAATACCACCAATGCTCCAACGGGTTTGCAACTCGAAGTGGAATCGGAAAATGTTACCACCTACGCTTTTGAATTCGGTACCGACGCTTCCATGAAAAATGTGAGCCGTGTAAACGTTCCGGCTACTTCGTATTATACTCGACATTGGTTGAATAAACTCAAGCTCAATACTACCTACTACTGGAGGGCAAAAGCCATTAGTAAAACCGACTCATCTGATTGGACTTCCGTAAATAATTTCAAAACCACTTCTGTCCTTAAACGATACTATCCCCTGCAAAACGCCAAAGTAAATTCCTCGTTTTTATACCTTTCTTGGTATCGAACCGCAGGTTATGATAGCTTTGAATTACAAATTGATACCAGTTCACAATTTAATTCCCCCGAGATCAAAAAAATCGTTGTACCCGATACCTTCAAATCGTTTTACATCGAATACACTCAGAAAAATTTGAACTACGGTGAAACTTATTATTGGAGGGTTCGGGGGATGCCCGATGCTTCGGCGAAATGGACGGATACAGGCTCCTTCAAGATTTTTGATACCATTACACCCAAATATCCGACCACTGCATTCCTACAAAATGTTAAAATATCCTTTGAATTTACCGGAGTCTATTTTAAAGAAGCATTTCAAGTTCAAATTGATACTTCTAATACATTCGATTCGCCTTTGCTCATCGATACCTTTGCTTTAGAAGGTACCAAACAATATGATGCAGAACCATTTTCTATCGGAAATTTAAAATACGATACCTATTACTATTACCGCGTGAGGGCGGTCAATGAGAAAGACACTTCACCCTGGTCTTACAGTGCGTTCAAAACCAAAGGATTGTTTAATGATGTTGTCATTGCCGATAATTATGCTGACCCCATGGTGTCCATCGAAGTTCGAACAAAAATAGAAGGCACCGAATCCTACGAAATTCAACTCGATACCACAACCCAATTCAACAGTCCAGAAAAGCAGATTTTTTTCAGCAAATCAGGAATTGATACCGCTTATGATTTGTTTTTTGGGAAAATCTATTACGCTCGAGCAAGACCGGTTCACTCCAAAGATTCTGGTTTGTGGACGCGCACACGAGTGATTAATATTTTGAAATTTCCCAATACCCAATATCCCTACACAACATCGATTGTCCAAATAACGGATAGCATCCAATTTGCAACACGCAAAGGAATGGATGGCTTTCAAATTCAAGTAACCGATAAGAATCAGTTTGATTCGCCCCTGTTTTTGGATACGGTAATTAGCGATTTTAAAAAGCTCAGCACCCATAATATCAAGGGACTTCGATTCAAATTTTCAACCAAATATCTCTGGAGAATCCGTGCTTGGCACAATCGTGATACCTCAGTGTGGAGCACACCAACTTATTTTAATACCGTGAAATCTCCAACGCTTTTGAAGCCGTTTAATTCGACTTTTTTAGGGACTGGAGCGAAAACTACTTTTTCATGGTCGCCACTGAAAGGCGGAGTAAAATACCGACTATTATTGGATACCAACACGAATTTTAATTCCTCAGAGTTGTTAGATACGGTGGTAAATTCCACGGAATTGGTGAAATCCAATATGCTTTTTAGACCTATGTACTATTGGAAAGTTCAGGCTTTTACTGATAGTGATACGAGTCTTTGGAGCGAAACATGGGTTTGCAAAGTGTTGCCTGTGAAGTTAAACATCCCCCGAAATAACCTAACGAATGTTTCTCTCAACAGTTTAGATTGGAATAGCATAGAAGGGACAACCGGGTATATTTTAGAGCTGGATACAACGAATGCTTTTGCAAAACCATTTAGAGTGCAAGACACGCAGACCAATTCGTTTTTTCATTATTTTAGCGAGATTCCGGACATAGTTGACTTCAATACCAAGTGCTTTTGGAGGGTGAAATTGTTCCACGAAACCGACACCAGCGATTGGAGTGAGGTTTGGAATTTTACCACCAGACCACGATTGGCGCCAACCTTAACGAGTCCATTAAATCAAGCAGTTAATCAAAAGGTATTCAATCAATTGAAGTGGCAAGCGTATTCTGGAGCTTCCAGTTATGCGATTCATTATGCCGAAAAGCCCGATTTTACTAATGCGGTAAAAACCACTTCTACGGGTACTGCACTCAACGTTACACTTAAGCCTAATACTCAATATTATTGGCGTGTTAGAGGACGAAATTCTTCGGGTGCCGAATTTTATGATTTCAGCGAAGTTTGGACCTTTACTACCGACTCAGGAATTCCTGCGCCTACGCTGATTTCACCTACCAATAATGCGGAGAATCAATTATTAAATGTCTCTTTTTCTTGGGGGAAGTTCACTCCATCCACTCAATATCGGGTGGAAATTTCTAAGGATCCCAGTTTTAACACGGGCGTAGTTATAAAAAATTCGTCTACCACTTCGGTTACATTTACGCATTTAGAATCCAACAGCTCCTATTATTGGCGAGTTAAAACATTCAATGGGACGGCAGAGAGTCCATGGAGTCAAATATGGAAATTCACTACATCGAAAGTGAATTCAGCAGAAGTTATCTCGATAGATGACGTGAAATTGTTCCCCAATCCGAGTGCAGGGTGGGTTCGTTTAACAAGCAGATCGGGAAGGGCAGAAATTCTGAGTATTTTAGACATGCACGGCCGAAAAGTTCAGCATTTGCCTTTGGATGGAAATTCTAGGATTAGCGCGGATTTATCGATGCTTTCCCCAGGGATTTACCAAGTGCTAGTAAAAACTCCAGAGGGGCTGGTTTCAATGAAAGTTGTAAAAGAGTAGGTGAGGTGTAGAACAATTTTCAACTATAAGTACAATTGATGAAAATATTTTCCATTTTGGGATGAATATCGCTATCACTAAATCCCTCGCCAAAAGAATGATTCAATAATCACTACTTTTGGTTTTCCTATTGGTTATCGCTTCCTGTTACTGCTACCGGTTATAACTATCGGTTATCGCCACCGGATTGTGTGTTGCGGCTCTTTCCAAATCGGTTGACATTATTCGCATTTCGGTTACTAGAGTTTCCGCTGCGGTTTCCGTTGCTCCTATTTTCGATGCGGTTTCCGCCAGTACCACTTCGGTTTCCACCAGTACCACTGCGGTTTCCACCTTTCGATTTAGCAGCAGCAGGACCGTTGGAGCGAGGTTGACGTTGGCCTTGACCTTGTTTGGCGGGAATTCTGTTTTCAGGAACCGCCCATTCGGCATTTGCACCCTCTACAAAAGAATGATCTTCTATCAAGGGAATGCTTAATTTGATCAACTTTTCAATGTCCTTGAGATAAGCGCGTTCGTCTGCAGCACAAAAAGAAATAGAAGC
>CAYPYX010000019.1:17416-34956 GCA_964415065.1 uncultured Rhizobium sp. | reverse complement strand
TGCTCACACTTTCATTTTCTTGGAAATTCATATTCAGCGCGAAATTAATGCACAAAACCCATCTTAGAAATTATTTGTGTAAGGAATATCAATAATTTGACGAACGAACTAAAAAACAGTATTAAATTTAACCGTCTTTTAGCAAGAAATTGAATTATTCACGCTTTCATGAATCTGAATTTATACATGACTCATCACAATAAAAATTCAATCACACTAATCAAAATTCAGGTAGGGTATCAGTCTTGTTTTGTCGTAAGTAGAAAGAAAAGAATTACTTTTAAAATCTTCTATTGTTAATTTTGGATGTGCTTGTATGTATTTCCAAACCCACTGGGCATTAGCTTTTCCAATGTAAGGATGTCGGTACAAGTCTTTGATGGTCAATCCAGAGCGCGGGATTTTTAAAATCTGCTTTTGAAAATTTTGGGTATGGAATTGTACATTGGGTATTTGTAAAATCAAACTATCTATGCGATAAATCTCCAATAGCTGAAAAGGGGAAACATATCCACCAAGCCGTTCTCTATATCGTATTATTTTCGAAGCCGTTATGGGTCCAATTCGAGGTAAAGACTCTAAAAATGTGCTGTCGCAATTGTTTAAGTCAACGTGGTGTATCTGGTTGGAAATAATGTGATTAGAGGAGTTTTTGGTGGTTAAAAGTGGGTGCATGAGAAAGAAGGTGTCTTCGGGTGATACTGGTTGAAATGAGGAGGATCGGGTAGCGGTGTTCGTTTTAGTATTTTTGTTCCAAATTTTTTCCTGTTTGGATGCAGTTAATTGTCGAACAAATTGGCTGTCGGAATGATTAAATTCAGCGCATTCAATAATTCCTTTAATAATCCATTCCTGTCGATTTGTGATTTGAGAATGAATTACTTTAGTTATTAAAATTGTGGACATGAATATCCAAATCAGGGCATTGATGTGAGGTTTTCTGAGAGATTCGAAACGATAATTTTGGATATTGGACTTCAATAACAAATTAAAAGGCCTGACAAGTGATTTTGGTGCCTTAATTCTATTTAAACGAGAACTCTGCAAACTCAGTAGCACTGCAGTAGATTTTTTCCATAATGAATATTTTTTCCCTAAGGAATATACTGTAAAGTAGATTTTCTTGAACCCATTCATGGGAGCAAAATTCCATGCGATTATGGATCTTTCCTAGACGAATAATGCAAATCAAAGAATGACTATTTGCGGAATTTCCATAACAGTTTTAAGAAAAAAATATAAGAAAACGATTTTTTAGATTTTGGGAATCAGGCACTGGCATTAATTGCAAATCTAGAAATGAAGATTTGCGAAAATCAATTTTGAAAGTTGGTTAACAACAAATTTAAGATTATAAATTCTGGTGTGATGATCAATATTTAATGATCAATAATCAAATGTTCAATGAGCAATGTGCAATTATCAATGAGCAATGATCAACGCAAAATGATCAATATTTGATGTTCAATGATCAATGTGCTATAACAAAAACTACTGGAATTTTGCCAAATTCTGGAGTGTTTTTCTTCCATTGAGCTACGGTTAAGGTTCGAATGGATTGGTCAGTAGTGTGTAATCCGGCAGCCACACACAGTTTGGTGTTGTCATTCAATGTCTTAAGTAAAAATCGCAATGTTTTATCGGTTCTGTATGGTGTTTCAATAAAAATATGAGCATACTTTTTTAAAGAACTTTGATGAAAATCCTTGTGCCAGATTCTGATGGCATCTTCTTTTAAAGGGAAATAACCATGGAATACAAATTGTTGACCGTTGAACCCACTACCTTGTAAGGCCATAATAATGCTGTTCGGTCCTAGTAATGGCACGACATTCCAATTTCGTTTTTGGGCCCACATTACTACTTTATTACCTGGATCCGCAACACAAGGTAAACCAGCTTCCGAACACAATCCAATTTTTTCAGAAGCACTGTTTTGATCTAAAAACTGTTCAATATCTTTTTGTTCTGTATGAAACGATAATTCAAGAATATTCAATTCATCGATTACGATTCCTAAACCTAAAGCACTGATATATCTACGAAGTGTTCTTGCATTTTCAGCTACCCAGATTTTTGTGGATTTTAATTCATTTTTGAAGTATTCAGTTTCAAATTGACTTCCACTTAGTTCCCCTATGGGCAAAGGAAAAAGCAACAGGCTTCCAGTTTTAAATGACATTTTGCAAAAATCGCAATAAAAAATTGAACAATCATCGTTGGTTTTGGCAATCTTGACTAAAAAGAAACAGAGCATGTGAAATACAAACCGTAATTTTGCAATGTGAGTTTTTTGAAAAAATTACAGGATCGTTGGAAGGTGGAATCTACTCTGCAGGTGGTTTTAATTCTAACGGTATTTGCTTTAACTGGAACAACCATAGTTTACCTGAAAGGGTTTCTGAAGCCCTATATTGGAGACGCTTGGTGGATTGATATCGTTTACTATATAGCTATCTTGCCTGTATACAATTTGGTGCTATTGATTTACGGATTCTTATTAGGTCAAGGCAATTATTTCTGGAATTTTGAAAAGAAGTTCTTTAATAGAATTTTAGGTAAGAAAAATCAACATAAATCATGATTTCAAAAGAGCAAGTACTTAATGCCTTGTCGAATGTAGACGATCCAGATTTAAAAAAGGATATTGTTACACTTGGAATGGTGGAGAATCTCGAAATTTCCGAGAATAAGGTGAAATTTGATTTAGTGCTAACCACCCCAGCTTGTCCCATGAAGGATATGTTGGTAAACGCGTGCCATAATGCCATCAAATACATGGTTGATTCTCATGCTGAAGTATTTGTTAACGCCACCAGCAGAGTTCAAAAGAATCATCGAGATTCCGATGCGCTACCCAATGTTAAACATTTGATAGCCGTGGCATCTGGGAAAGGAGGAGTTGGAAAAAGTACTCTTTCTGCAACCTTGGCTCTAGCATTAAAAGAGACGGGAGCAAAAGTGGGTCTGTTAGATGCTGATATTTACGGTCCAAGTGTGCCAACTTTATTTAACGTACATCAATCCCCCGAAATGATTGAAAAAGACGGTAAATCTTGGATGATACCGATAGAATCACATGGAATTAAACTCTTGTCTATTGGGTTTATGACGGCTCCAGGTCAAGCTGTAGTTTGGCGTGGCCCCATGATTTCTAGTGCTTTTCGTCAATTTATTAATGATGTGGAATGGGGTGAACTGGATTACTTGATCGTAGATTTACCTCCAGGTACAGGGGATGTGCAAATTACATTATCTCAACAAGCACCATTAACGGGAGTTGTTTTAGTAACTACTCCTCAAGAAATGGCATTAACCGATGCCCGCAGGGCAGTAGATATGTTTCAATTGGATGCAATAAAAAAGCCAATAATTGGTGTGGTAGAAAATATGTCATACTTCACTCCCGACGACGCACCAGATAAGAAATACCGAATTTTTGGAGAAGGCGGAGGTGCCAAAATTGCAGCAGAATACAACCTGAATTTTTTGGGTGAATTGCCTTTAAATCCAAAAGTAATGCAACATGCAGACACTGGTAAATGGGATTTTACTTTACCAGAAATGTTGCCATATATGAAAGTGGCTCAGGAAATCGCTCGCACTGTAAGTGTAATGCAGCGTCAATAAATCATTGAAATAACTATCTTTGTAAAAATGCAACTTTCAAATCAAATAGAAGAAGTTCTTGATACCATACGTCCTTATTTGCATGCTGATGGGGGCGATGTTGAACTGGTGGAGATTTCAGAAACAAAGGATGTGGTACTTCGACTTACTGGGAACTGCAGCAGTTGCTCTATGAGCGAAATGACTATGACTGCTGGAATTGAAGAAAGTTTAAGACGCGCCATTCCTGATCTCGGACAAATAAAAGCAGTAAAAGAGGGCGCTCTTTAATTACTACAGCTAATTGAACTTTTGTGTATGTTTTGGTCTTCTTTCACAAAAATTGATCAAAACAGAAATCAATCGATTTCTCCTAAAGAAATTGAGCAACTTCAGTTTTATCAATTGCTTGGCATTCCATTACCTGCATTAGTTTTAGGCTTTATAGGTTTAAAAATTTGCTTTGTTAGTCAATGTGGCCTTGCACAATTGCCTGGGTTTAATTTTTGGAAACTTATTTCCGTTTGGGCGTTGAGTTCGGGAGCACTTTTTATTTACAGCATTGACTTTATTTGGGACTCTAGGGAGTGGAAACGAAAAGGCCATTCCACGAAAATGTTTTGGACTTATGTGTCGTGGGGCTGGCTAGGTCTTTCCATTATTATGGGGTTCACCTTGTGTGCTATGTTGATTAATTTAATGGGCTTCGCAGAACTTTATGATTTGTTGATACGGTTGCTTGGGAATCAATATGTTCAATTTTTACTTTTTTCATTAGTGCTTTATGGAACCATTATCAGTGTGATTAAATCCCTAAAATGGATGATGGTTTTACTACTTCCGCTGGTTGTTTCAATGAGTATTACCTTTCCTATTTACAGTTATCCAGATTATATTCAATCGGTACCCGATAATTTTAAGTGGACACATGTTTTTAATGGATCCATTTTCCCGGTTAGTATGTTTGCAATTTTCTCACTCAATGTACTTTTGGTGCAACGGTTTGAAATTCCCAAAGACCGAACTTTAAGTAACTATAATATTTGGATTAACTTACCCATTATTGCGCAAATTTTGTGGTGGTTAATGGTCATTTTATTTGTATTGATGTGGATTTGGAATATAAATAAGCCATTATTTGATGTGACTTGGGGGGAATGGCTAATCGTTTTGCTGTATTTGGGTATGTATGGACTCGGCACAACGGTTCAAACTCCCTTCGAAAAAATTAAAGGAATTACCTGGTTACGAACATCAGGTTATCGGTTCTTGGTAGATTTTTTATTGTTGGGGATGGTTTTGAGGTAGAATATCCCTCAAAAATCTGTTTAAAGTGGTTAAAAATGCTTACTGAATATTGTATAGCTACAGTTAGCATTAAATTCTTCCGACCATTCCTTCGTTCCAGTGAAATTCACAACGAGCTTGATATAAATCGTTATGACCTACAAGAACTAAATCCTCAGAATCTATAGTTCTAAACGTATAATGTGCAGGATTGTTGCAAACGTGACAACGTGCAGCTAGCTCGATATGTGTGGTTGCCATTTTTTTAAGTTTTCCCATAGGACCAAAGTCGCGATTCAAATAATCCTTGTCCAATCCAGCTCCTACAACACGTATTCCATTCATTAGTAGCTCGCCAATCACATCGGTAATATAATTTCCCATGAACTGGATTTCATCGATGTAAATTTCTTTGGTATTGGGTAGAATTAAGGGATAAATTTCTTCCGCTTTACCGATTCGATGTCCCATCATTTGAAGTCCATTATGAGAATTGATTTTACCTTCCTGGTAGCGGTTATCGATAAGGGGTTTTACCGCAATTCTGTCGTTGATATCTATTTCGCTTTCGTTGTAAAGCCCAATCAAACGGGTGGTTTTCCCCGCAAACATACACCCGTAGATTAGTGTAAAATCTCTCATGAATTCCTAAGTTCTAAGTTGTAAATTTCCAAAAAATTTCTTGAAAGTCCGAAGAATATGAATCCACGAATCCCAGAAATTGTTAAAATCCTAGCAAACTTAATTCAAGAGCTTGATAATGCACAAGAAAATCGAGAAAGTTTGGAAGTTTTAGGTAGAATTAAATTGTACTCAGCTCAACTGTATTTGGAAACAGATATGGAAATCATAGCGTTAAATCGCGATGATTTAGATGAAGAAGTGGAATTCGAAGACGATGAGTTTTCCACAAGCACATTTACATCCCCGGAAATAGAGAAAAATAATCGGGAAATTCATCTTCCAATTGAACCAGAAGAATTCAACACTCCGGAAGAGGAGGAAATTGAAGTAGAATTTTATCCTATGGAGGAACCTGAAACGGAGGAATTCGAAATTGAATTTATGGATGCCGAGGAGAAACAAGAACCAGATGAAATGGAAATGCATTACGAATTCGAAGATGACAACGACGAAGAAGTCGAAGCAGAAGAAGACGACGACGAAGAAGAAGAAGAAGATGATGATGATCTAGATGTTGCAACCGACGAAATTCGCTTTTCAGAAAATGAAAAGAGCGAGGAGGCGGACATTTTGGAATTCAAAGTCAATCAACACTCAGAAAATCAGACCACCAATTTCATCCCAACCGAAAATAATTCACCCATTGAAAATTCTTCCGTAAATGATTTGCAAAATTCGCAACAGGAGAGGCCACGTCAGCCCGAATTATTTAATCATTCTGGCGATCTAGAAGCCCATAAAGCCAAGGCTCAAGAGATTTTAGGCATGTTCTCATTATCAAGACGATTTGAATTTGCTAATTTGTTGTTTGCTGGTGATATGCAGCAATTTATCTTATTCTTGTGCGAAGTTTTAGCTGCTCCAAACAGCGATGCAAGAGAAGATGTTATTGATGGATGGTATGAAAAAAATCAATGGCGTCGAAAAGATGAAACAGCATCTGATTTGAAACGCAATTTGAGAAAAATGTTATAGTTTCTGTGATGTTCAAGATTTCAAATCTTGAATTCCTGGATATGGAGTTTTCTCATTTCTGTTTGGTGTTAAAAGCTAATAGAATGAGAAAATATGAACAAGAAACATCCATTCGTTGGTCCTTTTGCATTATTGGTTTCTGGTATTTTAATTTCCAGTGAAGGTGGAAGTTGGTTATGGCTTCTAGTAGTATTGGCGTTTTACGGGATTTTTTTAAATGGCAAATGGTTTGCGCATTGGGGATTTTTAGTCGTTTTACTTTTACCCGGACTATTGGGCTTTTTTTTGACGAATTATCATCAAGCGAAGTATGAGGAAACCGCGAGAATCCTTAGAACGACACCTGCTGTATTAATCAAAATAAAGCATGTAGATGTATTGAATTTTCATGAACAATCGGAAAAAGTACAAATCCAGGCAGAAATTTTAGCCCAAATTGATTCACAGAAAATTCAATTTTTACCCAAATCTGATTTGCATTTGGTTTGTCCGATAGATATCCTGAAATTCTCTTTTAAGGATAAAAAATACGGGACTGCAGAACCGGTGTTGAACGAGAAATCGACCCCTGTAAATTCAAGTTTGCTGTTTAAAAAGAATTTTTTGAATGTTGAACCAGGGTATCAGAAATTAAACAACTGGGGAAAGAATGCACATTCTTCAGTTAAAAAATCTCAGTTTAAATATTGGATAGGCTCAATCATCTTGATTGACGGATGGAAAGTAAGTAACTTTTCTTTCAGTAAATATCCCAAACATAGAATTTATCTGAATTTGAATTCCCACTGGGTACTTATTCCACAGTTAAGAGAACCCTCGTTTTTTCAACTTTTGCGAAACAAAATTGAGTTGGTTGTTGCAACCAAGGTGAGAAGCGGCTTGTCTGAAAATGCATGGAACCTTTTTTTGAAATTGATGTTAGGTCAAAAAGGGGCAATGGATGCATCGGAAATGAGATTTTTTCAAAAAGCAGGAATTGTGCATGTTTTATCAGTTAGTGGTATGCATGTTGCACTTATTTTTTCAGTGTTATTTTGGCCATTGAAGTGGATTCGTTGGCCCTGGTTACATCGTATTGCTTGGATGTTAATCATGTTTATTATCTGGTTGTACGGGGCAATGACTGGGATGTCACCTCCGGTAGAGAGGGCAGTTTGGGCGATTACATATTCTCAAATTGGACAACAACTTTTCAAGCGGAAAATATGGATTGCCGATTCGTATTTCTTTGTTGGTAGTTTGCAATTAGTGGCAGACCCATTAATGATTTTTGATGTAGGATTTCAGCTTTCTTATGCCGCTATGGCAGGGATTGCATTGATCGTGCCGTTTTTTAATGAATGGTTGTTAGAAAAGGAGTGGCCAAAATGGAAAGGAAATCTATTGTCGGGAATAGTGATTTCCTTCGTTTGCTCTATAACTACATTGCCGATAGTGCTTTATTATTTTAAGCAATTTTCGAATTGGTTTGTATTGGGTAATTTGTTGTTGATCCCATTGTTTACTTTATTAATTTATACATTTTTAGGTTTAATGGTTTTAGCGAGTCTAGGTGTGTTTTCGATTTTTGAAGGATTGCAATCTGGGTGTATCAAGCTGTTTGATCTATTACTCTTCCTAATAAATAGAGTCCTCAAATTCATTGATGATTTGCCATTTGGATACAGTTATGCCCCAGATTTTTCAGGGATGCATGCGCTATTGTTGTCGATGTTGGTCTTGATTTGGATTCATCGGATTCATTTTCCGAATGAACGAAAATGGACATTTTGGGCATTCATACCATTTTTAATACTCGTATCTTTGTGAATATGTCGCTTATTTCAATACAAACAGAAGATAGAATCGCAACAGTGATTTTAAATCGTCCGGAAAAGAGAAATGCATTGAGTCCTGAACTGGTATCGGAATTAACAAGAGCTTTTACGGAGTTAAACCAATCTGAAAAGGTGAAAATCATTGTTTTGAAGTCGGCTGACAAACCTTTTTGTGCAGGCGCTGATTTGAGTTATTTGAAAAGTATGTCAGAGTTTACCGATGAAGAAAATTTGGCGGATTCACGTAGACTTAGAGACTTATTCGAATTGGTTTATAATTCACCTAAAATTACCATATCGCAAGTTGAAGGTCCTGCACTTGCTGGTGGATGTGGTTTAGCTACTTTAGTGGATTTTTGTTTTGCAACGTCGGAAGCTACATTTGGATATACAGAAGCTAGAATTGGTTTTGTTGCTGCTTTAGTTATGGTGTATTTGAGAGATAAATTGGCATTCAATCAAATGACCGAATGGTTATTAACAGCTCAGGTTTTTACTGCGGATAAAGCTCTTTTAGATGGAATGATATATGAAATAGTTGAATCTGAATCTATTGAATTACGTGTAAATGAATTTGCTAAAACGTTGTTGACCGGAGTAAGTTCGGATTCCATACAATTAACGAAATATATGATGCGGAATTTGCCTTACAATCGAGAAGAGGCATTAGAATTTGCAGCAAAGCAAAACGCTGTTGCTCGAAAATCGAACGATTGTCAGAAAGGAATTTCCGCGTTTTTGAATAAGGAAAAATTAAGTTGGTAATACGTAAAATACCCACGTGAAATATATGTTAGCTGGCAAACAGCTAATTGATTACAACGAAATTAATATTAAAGCAGCTCGTTGCATAATGCAATAGTAGCCAACGTGATAAATAAATAACGGCCGAAATAAAGAAACAAACATGCACTTGAATTTAACAGATACTCATTGTCACTTCTATTCAGATGAAAACTCGGAAGATTTGCAAGCTCAAATCGAGCGTTGTTCAACATTAGGAATTACCAAAGTTTTAATGCCCAATATTGACTTAGATTCTATTGAGCCCATGCATACTTTAGAAGATGCGTATCCCAACTTATGTAAATCCATGATGGGGTTACATCCAACCTATGTAAAAGAGTCGTATAAATCGGATTTAGAAATTATTTATGGATGGTTCAATAAACGGAATTATGTAGGAGTAGGCGAGATTGGTATGGATTTATACTGGGATAAATCAACACAGAATTGGCAAGAAGATGCATTCTTAACTCAAATTGGTTGGGCTATCGAGAAAAATTTGCCCGTTTCTATACATTCGCGGAGTGCTACTCATGAAGTAATTCAATTGTTAAAACCCCTTAAAGGTAAGGTAACAGGGGTATTTCACTGTTTTTCGGAAAGTAAAGAATTGGCAGATGAAATTATTAAGTTGGGATTTTATTTGGGAATAGGAGGGGTTGTAACCTTTAAGAAGGCTGGAATTGCTGATGTGATTGCCGAAATTGGATTGGACCGAGTTGTGCTTGAAACTGACTCTCCGTATTTAGCCCCTACTCCTTATAGAGGAAAACGAAATGAACCAGCATATACGAGGTATGTGGCAGATAAATTGTCAGAATTGACAGGCAAAAGCATTGAAGAGGTAAGTCAGATTACACAAAGTAATGTGAATCAAGTGTTTGGGTTGTAGGTTTTGTTTTCTTTCATTTATGTGACGAATTAAAATGAAGTGGCGAAAAATGAGGATGTGACGAATTCTTAAGCGTATGCTTTCAATTTTTATTACTTAAATTAATCCTCTCTCAAGTTTGTAACAAGGTGAATTGAATGGTAAAAGTGAATATTGTGATAAATATCACCGAGTTTACAGGTTGGTTTTAACATCTTTGTTTTTTACTTGATTTTTTGAATATGACTAAAGAAATACATAATAAAAGTTGTTCCTGTGGTTGCAACTCGAATCCAGAAGAAATTTCCGCAACAACGGATAGACGAAGTTTCTTGAAAAATGCGGGTATTGCCGGTTTGGGATTTGCCTTTGGTCCAGCTGCAGCAGGAACATTAGCTTCATCCGAGGAACTGGGTTACGATATTTTAAAGTCAGAATCTATAAAAAAGGGTAAAGCGCAGCGATTTACGATTCTTCAAACAGCCGATATTCACGCCCAACTTTTTGAACACGATGAATTCTTTTGGGAACAGGGTAAAGAAGTGTATAAGCGTCGCGGTGGTATGGCTACTTTGAAAACGATGATTAACACAATCCGTAAACAGAATCCATTAAACACCGTGGTTGTAGATGGTGGCGATTGTTTTCAAGGTAGTGGTGTAGCTGCAATGACAGAAGGAAGAGCAATGGTTCCTTTGATTAATAATATTGGTTACGACTTGATGTTGCCCGGTAATTGGGAAGTGGTGTATGGTAAAGAAAATATGATTAAAGATTTGGGTGGATATCATGCGGCTAAGGTTTGTGCCAATATGTTTCACGATGAGTTACAGGTAGCGGGTAGCAGCCTCACATCCCCCGAAACAAGAAAAAGAGGTGAATTGATTTTCCCTCCGTATTGGACAAAAACCGTTGCGGGTGTGAAGATTGGTTTTATTGGCTATAATGATCCGTTGACACCCAAGAGGCAATCTCCGGCATATTCGTTTGGGATTGAATTTACGGATCCGTCTGAAAATGTGGCAAAATACATCAAATATCTTAGGGAATATGAACAGTGTGCCATGGTGTTTTTGGTAACTCATATGGGTTTAACACAACAAGTGGATTTAGGTACGAAGCCGTATATTCAAGGAGTTGATTATATTTTAGGTGCCGATACCCATGAACGCGTTCGTAAGCCTTTGGAGACAGCATATACCAAGGTGGTTGAACCAGGTGCTTTTGGTTCTTTTTTGGGGAAGTTAGACGTGGTTGTTGAAAACGGAGTAATCAAAGAACAAACCTACGATTTACTGGATGTGGATCCCAGTAAATACAAGCCAGATGCGGAAATGAACGCCCTTGTGAATCAAGTTTTCGCACCGTATAAAAAGGAATTATCGAAAGTTATTGGGTATACCCAAAAAACATTGGTTCGTTATTATGTTTTGGAAAATCCTATGGATAATTTTATCACTGATGCGGTCATGCAAAAGTTTAATACCGACATTGCATTATCGAATGGATTTAGATTTTGTCCACCATTGGTTGCTCATCCTAAGGAAGATAAAACTGCTATTACCAATGATTTTTTGTGGAGCATGTTGCCTGTAAATTCTATTGCTAAAAAGGGATTGGTTTCAGGACAACAAATTTGGAATTGGCTGGAGAAAGAACTAGAAAATGTATTCGCAAAAGATCCAGCAAAACGATTTGGTGGATGGGTGGTGCGTTTTTCTGGAATGCAAATTAATTTCACTTCAAAAAATGAGTTTGGAAAGCGTTTGAATTGGGTGAAAATTAAAGGAGTCGCTCTAGATAAATCCAAAATGTATACCATGGTAGCTTGTGAAAGAGAAGGTGATCCAGATGATATGATTTGTCGAATGATGGGTGTTAAGAATCCAGAGCCCACTCCACATAACTTACATGATATAGTTCGTGAATATTTGGCTAAGAATTCTCCTATCACACCACAAGTGGAAGGAAGAGTTCAGTGTACGGATCAACCCGCTAACTTGTTAAGTCAATTGGAAGGGTATGACTATCAATTTAGATAGTTAATGTGTTGAATGTTAATGCTTTGATTAATTGTAACTTTTATCACGCTGTATTAAATTATAATCACTGAATTTTGTAGTTATGTTAGAAATATTTGGATACATAGGAGCAATTGCCATGGGACTTTCATTAGGACTAATTGGCGGTGGTGGATCTATATTAACGGTACCTATTTTGGTGTATTTATTCGGAATAGGAGCCGAATTATCAACGGCGTATTCCTTATTTATCGTAGGATTAACCAGTTTGGTGGGTTCTTTTTCGCACATGAAAATGGGTAATATTCACTGGAGAACCGCCATTGTTTTTGGTATTCCATCCATTATAAGTGTTTATTTAACTCGTCATTACGTTGTGCCCGCAATACCTGATCCGGTTCTTAATACAGGTGGTTTTGTATTGAGTAAGGACATTGCAATATTGTTGTTTTTTGCCGTAATTATGGTATTGGCTTCATACAGCATGATTCGTAAAGCCAAGCCCAAAACTGATGCCACGGTTGGTGAAGTTTCATTTAATTATCCCATGATTTTAGCTGAAGGATTAATTGTGGGTGCTGTAACAGGATTGGTGGGTGCAGGTGGTGGATTCTTGATCATACCTGCCTTGGTGTTATTGGCTAAGCTCCCTATGAAGCAAGCGGTTGGAACTTCTTTGGTGATCATCGCTTCTAAGTCATTGTTGGGTTTCTTGGGAGATTTAGAAAAGCGAAGTGCTGAGATTGATTGGCAGTTTTTGATGATTTTCAGTGCTATTGCGGTAATAGGTATTTTTACTGGCGCTGCTTTGTCGAAAAAGATAAGCGGGGATAAATTGAAACCTGCTTTTGGTTGGTTTGTTTTGGTGATGGGAATTTATATCATCATCAGTAGCTTAATGAAATAACGGTTAATCTAAATAAAAGGGAGTGCTCATTACTGCTTCTAATTAAACCAACTTTAGAAATCCATCAATTATTTAGTATATTTAAATTTATGAATGCAATAAACCCAGAAGATGAACGAAAGCTTATAAAATCAGTAAATTCTCTGATTACATTGTTAATGCTGGTTGTGGTTACTTTGTTTGCATTGGTTTTGTGGATGTTGTTCAAACCTGCTGATTCAGGGATTTCGGATGAGCAAATTGCCGAACAAATCCAAAAAATGGAAAAAGAAGAACAATTGGCGTCGTTAGATCCTTCATCGGATTTGTGGACAGCTCCGTCGGATTCTGAATTGCCTGCTGGTAAAGAAGGGGAAGAAATTAAATACGGTAGAGATTTAATAGTAAGAACAGCAGAATTTCTTGGGCCAAAAGGTTCGGTTGCCAGAATTACCAATGGAATGAATTGTCAAAACTGTCATTTAAATGCAGGCACTGCACCTTATGGTAATAATTATTCTGCGGTAGCAAGTACTTACCCCAAATTTAGGGGGAGAAGTGGAACAATAGAAACGGTGTTTAAACGCATCGGGGATTGTTTTGAACGCAGTTTAAATGGTCAAGCTCCCGATTCAAATTCGAGAGAAATGAAAGCTATGGCTGCGTACATTAAGTGGGTAGGTAAAGATGTAAAAAAAGGGGAGAAGCCGAAAGGCTCGGGATTGTACGAGGTTCCTTTTTTGTCTCGTGCCGCAGATCCTGTGAACGGCAAGGCTATTTACGAATCTAAATGCCAAAGTTGTCATCAAGCAGACGGTGCTGGAATGATGAACGATCAAGGAAATGCCTATACTTACCCTCCTTTGTGGGGCAAGAATAGCTACAATTCAGGAGCGGGTTTGTATCGAATGAGTCGATTTGCTGGTTACGTTCGAGCAAATATGCCATTGGGTGCAACCTACAGCAGTCCTCAATTAACTAATGAAGAAGCATGGGATGTTGCTGCATTTGTGAATTCACAAGAACGACCAAGTAAGGATTTATCTAAAGATTGGCCAGATATTTCTAAAAAGAACATTGATCACCCTTTTGGGCCTTACATTGATCCTTTTTCAGAGAAACAACACAAATACGGTCCTTTTGGTGAAATAAAATCGTTTTACGAAGCCATGAAAGACAGTAAGAAAAAAGGGTAATTTTTTCTGTAACAAGTAGAGCTTTCCATTTTGGAGATTTTTAAGTTGTATAAATTGAAGTAAAATTAGGGATGAAAAAAATCGTTGAAATTAAACCTGAAGTGGAGCAAGTGGAAAATTCCTTGCAATGCACCATGGATGCAAATGGATGTTGTATTGTTGAAGATAATAACACTGAAAAGGCGTTTTGGGATGATCGATGGGCGGCTGGTTCAACTGGTTGGGATTTGGGAAATGTTTCGCCAGAATTAAAAAAATTCTTTGATTCTTTAACCGAGAAGGATGCTGCCATTTTGATACCAGGTTGTGGAAATGCCTATGAAGCGGAGTATTTGTTGAATCAAGGGTTTTCTAAAATTACAGTAATAGATATTGCTCCAACGTTAGTTCGGAATTTGAAAACCAAATTTGCAAATAATCCTGGTATTCAAGTTGTTGAAGGCGATTTTTTTCAATTGACAGGAAAGTACAACATTATTGTTGAACAGACATTCTTTTGCGCTATTCCACCGGCTATGAGAGTGGATTACGTTCGAAAGATATCAGAACTTCTCAGTGAAAATGGAATTTTGACGGGATTATTATTTGATCGTGATTTTGAAGGCGGCCCTCCGTTTGGTGGTTCTCAAAATGAATATAAAAGGTTGTTTTCAGAAAATGGATTGAACATAATAGAAATGGGAACTGCAATGAACTCTATCCCGGCTAGACAAGGAACTGAGGTGTTTTTTAAGGCAATGAAACACCGACTTTAAGAACTTCAATTTATCCCACTTGCTGAAGTTAAAAAAATAAAATAGAAAAATGCATAATATGAAAATTGAACAGATTTACACAGGATGTTTAGCACAAGGTGCTTATTACATCGAGAGTAATGGAGAGGTGGCAATCATCGATCCACTAAGAGAGGTTCAGCCATACATTGAAAAGGCTGAGAAAAATGGTGCGAAAATTAAATATATTTTTGAGACCCATTTTCACGCAGATTTCGTTAGTGGTCACCTAGATTTAAGTAAAAAAACCGGAGCACCCATCATTTATGGTCCCTTAGCTAACCCAGAGTTTGATTGTGTTATTGCACAAGATGAACAGGAATTTAAGTTGGGCAATATCACTTTAAAGGTGCTACATACACCAGGACATACCATGGAAAGTACTTGTTACTTGCTTTTGGATGAAAATGGAGTTCCTCATAGCTTATTTAGTGGGGATACTTTGTTCTTGGGGGATGTTGGACGTCCTGATTTAGCGCAAAAAGCGGCTGACATGACTCAAGAACAATTAGCTGGATTGCTTTATGATTCTTTGATGAATAAAATCATGCCATTGCCAAATGAAGTGATGGTGTATCCCGCTCACGGTGCTGGTTCAGCATGTGGTAAGAATATGATGAAAGAAACCATGGATTCATTGGGCCACCAAAAAGAAATGAACTATGCGTTGAATCAAACCAGTAAAGAAAACTTCATTGCTGCTGTAACTGACGGGTTAACACCTCCTCCAGCTTACTTCCCCATGAATGTAGCCATGAACAAAAAAGGATACTCGTCCATAGATGAAGTGATGAACACTGGTTTGCGTGCATTGTCGCCAGAGGAATTTGAAACAGCTGCTGAATCTACTGATGCTGTAATTTTAGATACTCGCAATGCAGGTACTTTTGCAAAAGGATTTGTTCCTAGATCCATTAATATTGGATTGGATGGCCAGTTCGCCCCATGGGTAGGGGCAATGGTTGTGGATGTGAAACAACCCATTTTACTGGTAACAGAGGCTGGTAAAGAAGAGGAAACATTGATTCGTTTGAGTCGTGTAGGTTTTGATGTAGTATTAGGATATTTGAACGGTGGTATAGATGCATGGAAGAATTCAGGAAAAGAAGTTGATCAAGTGAATCGCATTACTGCAGATCAGTTTAAATCTGAATTAACTATTGGAAGCAGTTATGTATTAGATGTTCGCAAAGAATCTGAATACAGAGCTGAACACGTAGAAGAGGCATACAACAAGCCATTGGATTACATCAATGAATGGTTTCCTGAAATGACTCAAATGAATGAAGAATTCTATTTACATTGTGCTGGTGGATATCGTTCTATGATTGCGGCTTCATATTTAAAGTCACGCGGAATTCATAACTTCAAAGAAATTGAAGGTGGATTCAAGTCGATTGCTGAGGCAGGTGTTTCAAAAACAGATTTTGTTTGTCAGTCTAAATTAACCAAAGCATAATCCGAGTTTATTGTAATTTTTAATAGTATAATTGTGATAGCAGTGGGTGGTTTTCGCTTGCTGCTATCTCCTTGTAAATAAAATAGATATGGATAGAATTATAGAAGTTATTAGTCAGCCGTGGCCTTGGTGGGTTGCGGGTATTATCATCGGATTAACCGTTCCGGCCTTGTTAATTTTGGGGAATAAAACCTTTGGAATTTCATCTTCGTTAAGGCACATTTGTGCTATGTGCGTACCTGCGAAAATTCCATTTTTTAACTATGATTGGAAAAAAGAAAAATGGAATTTGTTCTTTGTGATGGGTGTTTTAATTGGTGGATTCATTGCTGGGAATTTTTTGCAAGATCCTCAACCCATTGAAATTGCTGAGAACACCAAAAAGCAATTGGTAGAAGCGGGTGTCAAGGATTTCAACGGACTAATTCCTGCTGATGTTTTTTCTTGGGAAGCTTTGTTGACGGTTAGAGGATTTATCTTTATGGTAATTGGAGGATTCCTCGTAGGTTTTGGAACGCGTTATGCTGGTGGTTGTACAAGTGGACATGCTATCATGGGTTTAAGTAATTTGCAATGGCCGTCGTTGGTAGCAACCATTTCATTTATGGTGGGTGGTTTTATCATGACTTGGTTGATTTTGCCTTTTTTATTGGGATTGTAATCGAATGAATTAAAGTAAGTTTCATTATTAAAATATTGAAAAATGACAACAGAAAAAACAGAATTTGGCAAAGACGCAATGTGCGTGAATGAGTCCAGAATACAAGGGCCATGGTGGCATAACTTGAAGTATTTGTTTGTAGGAATCATTTTCGGAATTGCTTTTGTTAAGGCAGAAATTGTTAGTTGGTTCCGAATTCAGGAAATGTTCCGATTAGATTCATTTCACATGTACGGTGTGATTGGTACGGGCGTTGTTTTGGGAATGATCTCAGTGCAGCTAATAAAGCGATTGAAGATAAAAACAATCAGTGGAGAACCTATCGTAATTGTGGACAAAACATTTAATAAAGGTCAAATCTATGGCGGATTGATTTTTGGATTGGGTTGGGCAATTACAGGCGCTTGTCCTGGTCCATTGTTCGCTCAGATTGGTGCTGGGTTTTACGCAGTATTTGTTACCTTTTTATCTGCAGTTGTGGGCACATGGATATACGGCAAATTCAAAGATAAATT
>CAYPYX010000019.1:13210-17316 GCA_964415065.1 uncultured Rhizobium sp. | reverse complement strand
ATTCAGATCCAGAGGTTTGGTTATTTGAAGGAATTGAACATCCCCCGAAACCACAATAACCGGTTGTAAATAAAGCAAATCCAGTAAAAAAGTAACCCATTACGATGGTTTCAATTTGATGATAAACATATCCCTGAATAAGGATTATGATACCAATAGCCAATCGGAAAAATCGTGTAAAGGTCCAATTGCTGAATAAAATGGATTTTAATTGAAGCATTGTGATTACATCAAGGCAATTTGCATGTCTGCTAAACCACCGCCGTTGTATACTTCTGTAATGCCAAATTGTTGTAGAATGCTCGTAGCCATACCGCTGCGGTTTCCACTTCTGCAATAACAAAGAATGGGCAGAGGTAAGGATTTGATTTCATCAATTCGTGCAGGAATTTCTTCTAAGGGAATATTTAGTGCGTTGTTTACATGTCCATCTGCAAATTCCCATGAAGATCTAACGTCGATTACCGTTGCGCCTTTTTCGTTAACTAATTCTCTGATTGTCATATTTGTATTGTTTAATGACGCAAAGTTCCCCCGAAAAACAGAAAAACTTCGTAATATTAGTCACAATTGAATTTTAAATTACAACGATTAAGAGGAGTTTAAATCTCGGACTATTGGTAAAGTGGAGAAAGATTTAATCTCGGATTTTTGGTATAGGTATAGGAATAGAATTAATCCCGAACTATCGGTAAAAGGATAGATTTAATCCCGAACAACTGATAAGTGGAGAAAGATTTAATCTCGGACTTTTGGTAAAAGGATAGAATTAATCCTGAATTATTGATATAGTGGAGATTTAATCCATCTCTTTTTGTGAAAGAAATGCGTGAAACTCACGCGCAATACACCTAAGCCATAAACTACACTGCGTTTAAAATTGATGGAAGAGGCTTCTTCAAAATATTTGGTAGGACATGTTACTTCACCAATTTCATAGCCCTTCATGAATATTTGTGAGGTAATTTCGTTGTCAAATACAAAATCATCGCTGCACTTGTTGTAATCAACCGATTTTAAAACTTCTGCAGAAAATGCTCTGTAACCCGTATGGTATTCAGATAGATGTTGTCCAATTAATATGTTTTGGAACGAAGTTAATAGTCGATTCGCTACATATTTATATTTTGGCATACCTCCTTTCAATGCACCTATGCCCAAAATTCTGGAACCATAAACTACAGGGTATACACCATTTGCGATGATGTAACACATGCTTTCTAATAGTTTCGGTGTGTATTGGTAATCGGGATGCAGCATGATGATGATATCAGCCCCAAGTTCTAAAGCGGTATTGTAGCAACTTTTTTGATTGCCACCATAACCTTTGTTGTTTTGATGGTTAACGATGTGTTGGATGCCTAATTTTTTAGCTACCTCAACCGTTAAATCACTGCTTTTATCATCCACTAAAACCACATCGTCAACTAAGTCGAAGGGAATTTCATTGTACGTTTGTTCGAGGGTAAGTGCAGCATTGTATGCTGGCAAAACCACTATGATTTTTTTTCCGCGAATCATTCAGCGTTCAAAGGTAGTACAATGTTTCCTTGGTTGTGGCGAATTTCGATGAAATACATTCCAGTGGGAAGTGTTTTTTGTAATTCCAAACTTAATTCACTTGGGTTGGATTGAGATCCGATAAACTGATTCCAAATTTGGATGGATTTTCCATTCAAATCGCGCAATACAATTTGTTGAATCTCCGCAATTTTAGAAATATTTACCAAGCGAATGTTGGAGCTTGGGATAGGATTAGGTGCCAATTTTACTTGGTTCCAAGCAGTTAACGATGCTGAAGAATTGGTCTTATTGTGAACGGGATCCACCCAATCATTTGGAGAAATACGAATTTCAAAACGATCGGCCACATTACCTTGAGGTATACTGGTGTTGTAGGTATAAACAAACTCTTGACCCACAGAAATAGGCGTAGCTTTTTGTGTTGCATTGTCAAATAATTCTAAATTCTGATTTTTCAATCCCAAGGTCTGAATTCTCAATTCGTAGTTTTGAGCTCGATATTGAGTAATGTTCAAGGGGAATTTTTGCAGGCTCTTGGGGATGTTAACACAGTTCAATGCCAGAATTTGTCCGTTTTGATTGAATCCGATCATTTCATCCAAATTCTTGATTTTTTTGGCATCCAAATCAGTAATTGCATCCGAATGGGTTGGTGAGAATCGTAAAGCAGCAGCATCTGCAATTACTTGACTATCCAAATTGATAAGTGTAACGTTGATTCGGTCAGTATTAGCGCCAGGAATTTCCATTAAATTGCTGGTAGCGAAAGTGCCAGATGTGTATTTAGACGATTCTGTAAATGTGATGGAAGGTGCAGCAACAGCATTGGATGATGTCTTGATGAAAAAACCTTGGCCAGGTTGTAAGTATTTAGACGCTGAAGAACCGCTTGGTGTAACTGTATTAGAAGAAACTTCCACTAGTACATATGAACCACGCGAATTAATAAATGGATCCCAAACCCAAACATTGTTATACGCTAAATTAGAGTTGCCTGAAGTTAAAATTTGCGACAAATCAACAGCACATTGATAGGGATTTACAATGAAATTATCTGCATCTGGAGTTGAACTTAAGTTGTTGAATGTGTAACTTCCGGTGTGTAATGTTCCTGTTGCTCTAAGGGTAGTGTTGGTTGGCGTTGGGAAATTATCGCCTTGGTAAATATTAACGGAACGACTGCCACGTATCATTAAACGGTAAGGTGTTCCCACAGATAAGGTAGTGCTGTTAGTATTTAATATGGAACTCCAAGTCTGGGTGCTATTAGAATACGTAAACAATGAAGGATTACCGGTTAAAGTGGCATCCAATCCATTAGCACCTGATTTAGAGCCAGTAATATGAGTGCCAAATCCTGGATTGGGGTCGTTTGTCCAGTCGTTGCCATTCTCTTGCCAATTTTGACGAATACTGGTGGATGTATTTACCGTAGAACCTATAAAACGGAATGAGCGTTTTGCAGGTACATATTTTTCAACAGTAACATTTCCATTAATGGCAGTGCCACTAGCAGGAACGGAAGCCATTTGTGCGGTGTAATTGGCATTGCTCTTAAAGGTTAAATAACCGTTGGTATTTAATGTTCCTGATGTTAGTGTTAACATACGTGTTAAGTTGGTGGTTCCTTGCAAGGTAACTCCTGCGGAATTATTGATAGTTAACTTAGCGATTTCATTGTTTACTAAAGATGAAGCAGGCAACGATTGAGCCGAACTTCCCCCGAAAACCAAGGTAGAATTACCGTCGGTGGCATCTATATTATTGTTGGATAGAGAAAGCGTGCCTCTAACGGTCAATGAACGGTTGTTCAAATCAAAAATATGACTGGCGGTATTTCCCGAAATGGTGATATTCCCTAAAACAGGATCCACGTCTAATTCGCATTTACGTGTGGGATTGCTCGATGTTTTGAATGAAATATTAGCCCCGGTGTGCGGAATACAACCCTCTACCCAGTTGGACGCGGTGTTGTATGAGGTGGAAGTATTTCCTTCCCAGGTGTACGTGGTGTTTACGGTAATGGTTCCGGTGGAAGAGTTTGCCGTTGGGCAAGTTCCATTTTTTACCACTGCTCTATAATATCGGGTTGCAATTAAGTTGGTTGCAGTTAGCGTTGCAGATGTGTTTACAACATCAACGGGACTGCTAAAATTTGAAGCTGAAGAATATTGCCATTTTTGAACGGTTCCTGTTCTACCCGATAAAGTTAATGTAGTAGAGTTCGTACCATAACAAACTGTTTGACTACCGGTAATTGTACCGCCCACAGATTCTGCATCGACCTGCATAGAAACAACGGCAGATGTGTCGGAAATGGTACAACCCGATGCATTGGGATCAGAAACGATACAGAAATAATACTTGGTACCTGTAGAATTTACTGGAGGAGTGTAAGAATTCGATGTAGCACCTGAAATACTCGTTGCACCAGAAAGGGAATTGGTGGTATTTGTATACCACTGGTAGGAAGGGGAGTTGCCTAAAGCATTTACAGTGAACGCAGTAGGAGTAGTGTTGATACATGTTTGTCCAGAAACTGGTTCCGCGCTAATCCTAACGTTTAAATAAGCTGGATCAGA
>CAYPYX010000019.1:0-13110 GCA_964415065.1 uncultured Rhizobium sp. | reverse complement strand
TTTGTCCAGAAACTGGTTCCGCGCTAATCCTAACGTTTAAATAAGCTGGATCAGAGAGGATGGATCCGAAGTTGTTGGTGATTTCGCAAACGTATTCACCGAAATCAGATGCAGTAATAGAGGAAATTACCAGTGTGCTGGATGTAGCACCTGAAATATTAACACTGTTGGATAAATTATTGCCGTTTTTCTTCCATTGGTAAGTAATTGTACCACCCGATGCTCCCACCGAAGCTGGGTTACTCGCTGAAACCGAAAAAGTAGCAGATGTACCAGCTCCAGCGCAAGTGGTTGTACTTACTGGTTGACTAGAAACAGAAGCGGTAGGAATAACAAAAGTGTTTGAGTTGTAGGCTACAAATGCATAGTCAGCAACCCCGCCAGGTTGAAATATTAAGGACTTACAGTTGGAATAATTATTGGCGTCAATACCAAAGTCAGATAATTTGTAGGCAAACAAGCGAATGGTTCGAGTGGAATAGGTTCCATTATTAAAAACAGTAGCTGAAACTGCGTCATTATTGGAAATTGAACTATTGGCTGCCGAATTTAGGTTCCAAAGGTCCAAGTAATACGTCCCCAAAACAGGCAAATCCGTTGCTGTCGCGCTCAAAATATTACCAACACGGTTACCATTAATATCTTCAAACCAGAATTGATCGATACTGCCTGACGAGGGATCAGCAATTTGTGTAATAAGAATATCTGGTTCGGAGTCGGATATTTTAGAGGAAGAAATATTGGTGACAGTAAATTCAATTTTGTTTGTGAAGTTCGCAATACCAGTACCGATATCTAATCCTCGTTTACCGTCGATTAAAACGTCTTTGATTTTTTTGTTGGGATTGATTGCAGTTGCATTGGTTCCGTCATTTCTGGAAGCGTAAAGTAAAACGGAGCTCGAACCCGATCCACTTAAATTGTTGACGGGAAAAGCATTCCAAGCTGAACTTGTGAAAGAAATAGAATTTGCTGTTAACGTACTATCGGACACACTTGTTGAATATACAGTATTCCCATATTTAAAAGCCAATAAATTGTGGGACAGGTCTGGGTAAGTGTTGTTCAAAGCGGATGTGCCAGATGTCCAATATCCGGAGAAATCAGTGTAAAGTCGATCGATAGTTTCAATGTAAATAAAACCTGAACGAGTAGCGGTACCCGATCCAGTAATTACGGTAACATCACCAGTTTGAGCACCATTGGGAACCGTAGCTGTAATTTGAGATGCCGAATTGATTGTAAATGAACTAGCACTTACTCCTCCAAAACGAACAGTTGTAGCAGTACTAAATCCCGTGCCTGTAATAACTACATTTTTGCCAGACAATTGGCTCACAGGTAAAAATCCTGTTATGGTTTGCCCAGATAGGAAGGGTATTGAAGTTAATAAAAGTAGTATGCTTAGGCAAACGCTTTTAATTTGTTGATATAGAAGTGGGTTGGTTAATCTGAATTTGAAAACCATAAGTATTTTATAAGTGTGAAAAATGGATATCAAAAATACATAGTTTTTTTAGTATCAATGCTTGGAATGATTAAGTCAAGCTGGTTTTTTGCACAAATCGCAAAAAAAATCCGATTTAATGACAAAATGTGACTGTGTTACTCAGCAGGGTAAGTAGGTGAGACTGTCGATCAGGCTGAGTTTTTTCGTTGAAACTTAAAAGTAAAACAATAAAAAGATATTACAGATTTTCAGTAATTGCAATATCTGAAACATTGGTCATCATCAAAATATCAATGGAATTTTGAAAATCAGGGTCGATGTTAATACCCACACAATACGCTTTTTGGTCTACATATCGTTTAAACAACATCGGAGTTTTAGCACCATTAGGTTCAATGCATTCAATGATTTTATCCATTCGTTTAATATCATCTGGATGTGAGTTGGTAATCCAATCTTCAATAAGTGCATTGTGTTTGAGTTTTAATGGATGAAAAGCTTTGAAGTGTTTAGCTTTGTCTGAATTAGAGAAATGTTTCCATAAGAATCCGGTAATTAGTAGTTTGGAATAATCATGGAATGTGTTGGGTAAGCTGGTTTGGCCAATGAGATATTTGATATCTGGGTTGTTTTGTACCACCCATGTAATGCCTTGCCACAACATAAACAAGGGAAATGCTTTTTGTTGATAGGCAGGAGCAACAAAAGCTCTACCCATTACCATCGAAACTCGAAGTATTTCTTCAACTCGTTGATTTCTTTCGTAGAAATCGTATAGAATATTATGATAATCTGGGTCTTTGTGAAGTTCAGGACCAATTCCTAAACGGTAAGCCCCTACCAATTTTTCACCCTCTGAATCCCATAAAATCAGATGTTTAAAATCGCGGTCATAGGAATCCAAATCCCTGCTTTTGCCTGATCCCTCATTCACATTTCTGAATGTAACTTCTCTCAATCGTCCAATTTCAAGTAAAATATTGGGTGACTGATTTTGGTGGGTCAAAAAAACCTGATTTGCTCCTTTGGTAATCAAGGGTTCGCCTAATTGTTGGATTTCTATTTTGATTTTGGATGAATCCATTTCGTCAGCAATGGGTTCCAACTCGTCGGGAGTAAATTGTGGGATGAAACGTTTAAAATCAATACGATTTGTATTTCGGCTCATCAAGCGAATTTTCAATTCCAAGTCATTTATTGAGTGTTCGTCAGATGCTCTGAAAGCTTTTCCGATTACTGAGTATATGGGTCTTCGGTTTCTTTTAAGACTTTCTCTTGCAAGAAGTGCATTTTTAAGTTCGGGGTCTATTTGACTTAACCGGTAAAAGAGTATACTGTTTTTACCACTGATTGCCCAGGGAAGTACCTGCCCTTTATTTTTTAAGATGATTTTTTTAACTGTGGGATGCCAAAAATTATCGGAAAACCGTTTGAAGATTTGTCTGTTGGTATCTACTTCATTATTAGAAAAAAGCACCAAACAATGTCCATCTTCAAGCCAATCGAGTGCCTGTTTTAGTGCAGTGGCATTTAAATTAACTTGATTTGGACCTGAATGAATTCCGATAGTGTAGTCTTGCAGTACATCATTCGGATAAGTGTCGATATCAACGATCAGTTTTACGTCTCTTCGCTTCTTTAAAACGGTATCCAAAATTAATAATCCATCTGGAATTCCGGTTGGATGGTTTGCGAGAACAATTAAACTGCCCTCGGTAGGAATTCGGTCGATATGGTTTTGTGAAATAAAATGTTTAACCCCAGAATGAATTTTATATTGAACTAAAAATTGATCTATATTCAAATTTCCCCATGCGTCGAAAACGCGTTTTGCTTTTCGTTCACCTAATAATTGAGACATAATCGTCTTGCGTGTATTTTGAAGTAACACTTTGGGTGAAGAATAAGTAGGAAATGTGAATTTTCGGGATGGTATTTTGTTCATGTTGCGCTGAAAAATGGAGTTAAGTTCTCTGATAAGATCAGAGTTTAGCAGTGGCAAAATAACCAAAAAAATCAAGCTAAAGAAAATTTGTTGACCAATATTAATTTCAATTGGATGAAACCACTGCAATTTTTTATATTGCGTGATGTTTCGTATAAAACTGGTTCTTCAATATCTTTTCTTTTCATACTTGATGGTGAGTGAATTCGCCTCAGCTCAAACGGCTAGAGAGGTTGGAGTGGAGATAAAATCCTCTCTAAACTCGAATCAAAAATTGAAATTATATTGGAAACAGCAATCGGGTTCAACACAATATGAAGTTTTTACAAAATCTTCTACTGGAAAAGGCTGGGATTTGCTAGCAACATTAAACGGTAACGATACTACGTTTATTGATACCAACTATGTTATTGGGTCGGTAAAAGAATATCGAGTGGCTCGAACTACCACTAGTTATACTGGTTTTACTGGTAATGGATATATCTTAACCGGTTTTAATGTCCCTGCAAATTCCCAATTAGGAACAATACTGGTTATTATTGATTCCAATTACATCCTTCCCCTGAAAAATGAAATAAACGAATATTTAGAACAAATTGAGAACGAAGGGTTTAAAGTTATTCGATACAATGTTGCACGGAATGCAAAAGTTAGCGACATTAAAAATTGGATTTATCAAAAATGGTTGATCGATAGTAACTCGATAAAATCGATATTTCTACTGGGTAGAATTCCCGTTCCGTACAGTGGAAATTTCCGCCCAGATGGTCATACGGATCATACCGGCGCTTGGCCAGCTGATTTATATTATGGGAATTTTTATTCTTCCTGGACTGATGCTTCTGTAAACAACACACAAGCCACTTATACACGAAATCACAATACCCCGGGTGATGGTAAATTTGATATTTCAAGAGTCAATCCTGTTGGCACAGCAGCCGATAAAATTCAATATCAGCAAATACCAGTTGGAAGAGTTGATTTATTTAATATGCCTGATTTTGGGAATGATACATTTCTGATGAGACGTTATCTCAAAAAAGCAATGGCTTTCAGAACAGGAGAAATGAAGTTTGAAAATAAAGGATTGGTTGATGATAATTTTGGATACAATAATTCGGAAGCATTTGCCTCCGGTGGGTTTAGGAATTTTTCAACGTTTACCCCAATAGATATTTCAACTCAAGATTATCGTACCACCCTTAAAAAGGAAAAAATACTATTGAGTTATGGTTGTGGAGCAGGTACTTACAGTTCAGCTAGCGGTGTCTCAACCACTTCAGATTTTGTAAATGATAGTTTACTGAATTCTTTTACACTTACTTTTGGTAGTTATTTTGGAGATTGGGACAATCAAAATAACTTTTTAAGAGCTCCATTGGCAAGTAAAGGTTGGGGATTAATGAGTGTTTGGAGTGGTAGGCCTTATTGGACCATTCATGAATGTGCCATGGGATATCCTTTATACAAAGCCGTTCGGACTACTAATAATGCCTATAATATTTATAACAATGGTACGTTTATAAGTGGTGCGCATGCGGCACTAATGGGTGATCCAACATTGCGTATGTTTGTTGTTGACAATGTTAAACGAATCCATACTTTAGCGAATTGCAATCAAGAATTGGAGTTAAAATGGATTTCAAATATTGATGCTGATTCCTTGCTACTTGAGGAATATCAAAATCAAACGAATTCTTGGAAAGTTATCCAGAAATTGCGTCCCCAAGATTCAAGTGCCGTTTTGAAATTATCCAAGGGGAAACATTTGTTCTCTTTAAGAAATTTGCAGCTTATGAATTCTGCTTCAGGCAGTTGGTGGCAATGGGGTGCTAGAGATACGTTTTCAGTTGTTGTTGATTCCTTCCCCCAAAGTAGAATAACTGGTGATTTTCAAAATAGGTATTGTACATGGACTACCTATAAATTTTTTGATTCTTCTAGTTTTGAAAATGGTGAATTGAGTAGTTGGGAAAGTAATGGTTATCATTACGATACGTTAAGTAATGTTACTTCATTTTCTACAAATTTTGGAGTCGGGGGATTTACCGATTACTTGTTATTACATCGATGGTCTAAAACAGGTTGTTATAGAGTTGATTCGGTGTCATTACCTGTAAACAATAACTTGATTAAATTAATTGCTACTGCAGATTCTGTTTGTAGCGGTAAGGAATTAACTGTTACTTATGGAAGCAAATTGAATGGCGTGCAATGGTTAATTAACTCTACTTACGAAACAGGTGATTCTGTGTTGAACTTGAAAGGTAAGCCTTCTGGAACTTATGAAGTTGAACTAGTAGCTAGAGATATTGATAACTGTAATGTTCGAGGTAAAGATTCGGTAAGTATTTTACTCGCACCTATTAAACCAGTGATTAGCGTAATTCAAAATTCTGGTAAAGTGGGCGATACAGTGAAATTAGAAGTGCTTCAAATTGCTGATATTTATGAATTTAATTGGTTGACAAATAAACAATTAAGTTCAAATAATCAATTAGTATTTGTGCCTAAATCTACAGGAGAAATTGTGATAGATTGTAGGTTGAGTAATAAAAATGGTTGTGTTTCCGATACCGGTGTATTGAAGTTGCAATTCATGTTAAATGAAATAAATCTTCTCTCAAAATCAAGTGTGCATTGGTTTCCTAATCCTGCTTTTGCTGGTGATAACATTACATTGCAAATACCCAGAAATTATTTTTCGGATATTGAAAATTTAAAATTGGTATGTCGCGACATTTCAGGTCGTGAAATTGCAGCGATAAATTTAGTTGAAAATCAAGGTCATTTTCAAAATTCAATTCGAGTTTTGGGAGAAACGGTTGAATTGAATGCCACAATTCCTATTAGTTTAAACGGGTTATATTTCCTAGAATTTGAGAATCAAGTAATTGGTAAAATTATGGTGATTTCCAAACATTAAAGTTTTTTTGAACTTCATTTTCTTTGCGCTTTCTTTGTAGGTGATTTTCATCTACTTATGCACTTAATTAAAATTTTCAAAAATGCCAATTTCGCGAGTTTTTTGTTTGCAAATTTATTACTGAATCTTGGTTTTTCTCAAGCATTCATACGGTCCAATAATGCACTTGATTTTGATGGTAATAATGATGTAATTGACGTTTCTGTTGATTCTACTTTAGATGTTCGTGCTAAAAAGAATTTTACGTTGGAAGCTTGGGTATACACCCCATATTTCAGTACAGAGCCTAAAGATGGTGTAATATTGGCTTGGTATGATGTCCCAAATAACAAAGGATATTACTTAGCAGCCGGTGGGTCGGGGCAAATTTATTTCGGTATTCATAATGATACTGTAGATGCCGAACTTGTTTCATCATCTGCGCGGATAATTGCCTCCAAATGGCATCATGTTGCCGCTACATATAATGGGATCAAACTAAGAGTATTTGTAGATGGAGTCCTCAGGGATTCAATGTCAGATACAATTTCTGTTGGACTACCTAATTTTACACCTTTAACAATCGGTGGTTTAAGCAATGCAACGCAAATGTGGAGTGGAAAAATCGATGAAGTTCGAATCTGGAACTATGCGAAATCGAATTCTCAAATTTTTAATTATTACAATCAACGTTTTTGTGGTTTTGATGCTGGGTTAAGAGCATCCTACACGTTTAACCAAGGAAAAACAGGTGGTGCTAATGGAACATTGAAAAAACTAATCGATTTTTCTGGGTATGGACATGACGGTGTTTTGAAGAATTTTGCTTTGAATAATTCTTATTCTAATTGGGTAGCAGGTTATGCAATTAGTTCTTCAATTTTAAATTCAGTGGATACAGTAATTCGTTGTGATCGTTACGGAGCACCTTCAAAACGCACTACTTATACGTCTTCTGGAGTCTATTTCGACACCATTTACTCTTCTCGTGGCTGTGATTCGGCAATAAAAATTATCTTAACCATCAAGAAATCTTCATCTAAGTTGCTGAATATTAGAGTTTGTAAGAGTTACACAGTACCTAGCGGGACGAAAACCTATTACTCATCGGGTACTTATACGGATGTTATTACCAACTCAGTGGGTTGTGATAGTATATTAACTATTAATTTAAAAATAGGACCTGATTCTACTTGGACAAAATATACAGTTTGTGATCAATTCGTTGCCCCAATAAGCAAGCGTAGTTATTTTAAGTCTGGAATTTACCGAGATACTGTAAAAAATCATATTGGATGCGATAGTATTCTATTTTATGATGTAACGGTTTTGAATTCAACAAAATCCAAAATAACAATTTCATTTTGCGGTTCTGTGAAGATACCTACGAATGGTAGAATTGTCACTAATCCAGGTGTTTATTATGATACATTGACTAATTTTTTGGGATGTGATAGCGTAATTGAATATCAAATTCTATCGGAACAGACATTTAGTTTTTTTAACGATTTTGCTTGTGGTTCATATGTGAGCGCAAGTGGGTTGGTATATACGAAGTCAGGAGTATATAAAGATACATTATTGAATCATCGAAATTGTGATAGTATCATTACTGTTGATCTTACTGTTTATCCTAATACTTATGGGTCGGTTCAATTAACAGGTTGTAGGAAAGTTCGTTCACTTTCTCGGAAATATTGGTACTATAAAACGGGTGTTTATTTTGATACAATAATGAATGTTTTGGGATGTGATAGTATTGTGACACAAAATGTAACGATATCTGAATTAAAGGATTCTATTTACCGTTTTGGGGATTCTTTGATTGCTGAATTTGATCCTTTATATCAGTATCAGTGGTATGAATGTACTTCGGGATACAAGCCTATTTTGGGGGCAAATCAGTATTTCTATGTTCCCGTATCGAAAGGGAATTACGCATGTCGTGTAATTCAAGGTAATTGTTCTGATACTACGGATTGTGTTATTTTTGAGAATTCTTCAATATCGAAGCTAAAGGCAAATCGAGTAAATGTGTACCCGGTGCCAAGTTGTGATGGAATAATTAATGTTCAGTTGGAGTCGGGTATAAGCGTAATTAATTGGAATATTTATGAATTGGATGGTCGACTTTTGGTTTCGGGGGATGTTGATTCGAAGTCAATCAAATCAGCATTTATACTGATAAATTTGAAAACGGAGATGCAATCGTGTGCTAAAAATATTTTTAGTGTTGATTTGATGAGCTGGTACCTTTTAGAAGTGCGTTTGTCGAATGGTTCGAATTCGTATCATAAAATATGTTTTTAAAAGACTATTTTAGTTTCCTAAAATTCAAGTCGTAGGTGTTTGAGTTTTTTTATGGAAATGTAAATACAACTTTATGAGAAATATGGTAATGGTTATTTCGGGCTGTCTGAATTCATTGAGAAGTACTGCATATCAGAAAAACGCAAGAAATTTGATCGTTTTCCTGTTTTTGTTTTTAGGGATTTCAAGTTCCTTGTATTCTCAAAGAATAGCAATGATTGATATTAAAGCTACCGACGAGGAATTCGTAACGAATTTCAGTAAAGCTGGGATGAAATTGATTTCACGTAACGAAAAGAAAATTGTTATGGAAGGAGTGTTAAATCAGGAACCTATGTTAATGGAGGCTGATTTAACGCCGATTACACATGTGGTTTACAGAGTGACTGTTGTACACAGGACGTTATTTACTTCCTCTAAATCCAAACAAAGGTGGAAGGAAGCGAAATCGGCTTTTGATTTGAGAAAGTCTAAATTAGTAAATCGTTATGGTGCCATCTTTAAGGAAGAGTATAGTTTTGAGAAACCATTTAAAGAGGGTAAAGGTAAAGAATTAAAAGCTTTGGAAATAGGGAAAGGGAAGTGGTATGCTGATTGGGGAGATATGCAGTACTTTCAGAACCTGCATTTAATCATGCGGATAAATGCAGATGGAAATGTTTTAGTGGAATATTGGGTAAAAGACGCTCATTTGAAGTTCTTGGAGGAAGAAAAGCTTACTCAGAATCAATTGTAAATAGCACGCAATTATTAAAAACTTTAGTAAATCCAATTTTATTGATGATAATTGTCATTAAATCGTCAATTGTATGCGATTTGTGTAAAAAAATTGCAATAAACTATAATCAAAGTTATTAAAAACTATCATCAAATGTAAATAATGATGTATTTTTCCGGTGTCTAACTGTAAAAAAACATCATTTATGAGAAAAAACTACAAAAAACTATCATTGCTTTCAAGGTGGGTAGTAGGCTTACTGTGTGTAGGTTCCTATCAATCCTTAAATGCACAGTTATCGGGTACGGTAACGGTAGGTACATCTGGTACCTACACTAGCTGGTCTGCTTTAGCAACAGCCTTAAACAACAGTGGTGTTAGTGGTGCGCTAACCATTAATGTTACCAGTGATCTGTCGGAATCCAACACGATTACATTCAATCAACATTCAACCAATCCTACAACATCTACTAATACCATAACAGTGAATGGTAATGGATTTAAATTGAGTAGCTCAGCTACCAACGCAGGTATAGTGTTGAACGGAATGGATTATGTAAAGTTTGACCGCTTGGTATTGCAAAAAACGGGTACGGGAACTGCTCAGTTTGGCTTTATTTTAACCGGAGGAGCGGATTACAATTCCATTGAAAAGTGTATCATTGAATACACTAATTTAACAACGGGATCAACAGCTGGAGGTGCTTATATTGCTGTTACAAATAGCACAACCAGTGCTACTTCAAATGGGTCTACAGCATATCCGGGAAGATTCAATGTATTTAATGGCAACTTGTTGAGAACAACCAACGTTAGCAGTCCTGGTCCATCCTATGGAATTATAATAAAGGGTGCAACTTCAATCTATACCGGTACTGCATCGGATAATTCAGTGAATAATAATATCATTGAGAATTTTCATTTTCAAGCCATTCATACAAATTATACCAATGGTGATCAAATATTGAATAACGACATATCTCGTGCAAATTCTTCATTGAATAATGGTGCAACAAGTGTTTCTGTAATTTATGCTTACTATACATATGGAACTAGTCGCGCTACTCGAATCAGCTCAAATTACATCCACGACTTACCATTTAAAGGTGCCACTGCAGGATATTCAAGTACATTTAATGGAATTAATGCGTGGTACAATTATGGTTCCAGCAGTTTGTATTTCGATATGACCAAAAATAGATTTGAGAACATTGTTACCAATGCTACCAGTTATTACATTTATTCTTGGTACATCTATTGGACTAACATGTCTGAAAACTCTATCATTAATTGTCGTTCATTAGGAACTTCAGCTCATTATGGATTTTATACTTATTATGCCTATAATGACTTGATAATGAATGATATGGTATATAGAAATAACTTTACAAAAGGTTCAACCTACTGGAGTTATCATTTCTTTTCAGATAAAGTTACATGTAAGAGAAATATTTATAAAAATAATACAACAGCAGATGGTTCCACAGGTATTACATATGGACTTTATATCTACAAGCGTAACAGCACAGCCAATATAGATGATATTTCAGAAAACGTATTGGATTCCAATATTTTAGGTTCAACGGCTTACATGACCTACTTGTTCTATGTAAATGGTTATATCAACAAGAATAAAATTACCAATAACCAAATATTTAATGCGAACAATTCGAGTTATAACGGATATTTATATGGATTAATGATTCCCTATTTTTTGAATATGCAATGTAACAATAACCTGATTGCTAATAACTGGGGGGCATCAGGTATGTTTGGGATATATGGATATTCTTATGTAAGTGGAAGTTTAAGAGCAGAGATGCGTCAAAATACAATTTATGCGGATGTTTCTAAAACCAGAAATACCTTTAATTACAATTATGGATTGTATTTTCTTCCATATTACCACACCGACATAGCTGTAGATGGAAACATAGTGGATATGCAAAACGGATACTATGTGTATCCAGTATATGCATTCAATTTAAATGGAGCTCAAAACTTTAAATCATGGGATTATAATACCTATTGGATTCGTAACTTCTCATTCCAATATTGGTATTGTAATAATGGGAATGCATCGGATTTTACAGGTTGGAAGAATTTAGGTTTTGCTGGAAATAACGAGAATTTTTTAAACCCAACTTGGGCAGAAATTGGTAAAACTGATTACCGTTCAAATGCTTTTGAAACTCAAAATAATGTCCCTCGTTTAGATCCAATTTGGCCAATAGGCGCACCTGCGAATTCTGAAGATGTAAATTCAAAAGCAAGAAATAAAGTTCGTTCCGATCGTGGAGCAGTTGAGAATTTTATGAATATTACCAATTTGAAAACGGATTTCACAATTGCTAAAACTGTATGTGCAGGAAGTGAATTCTCAACAAATATTTATTTGAAAAATAATTTCGTGGATACTGTGTATGGTTTTAATGTGAGTTTCGGTGCCGTTGGTAACGGTCCACGCGTATCCCAAAAAGTAAATTCTCGAATATTACCCGGAGACTCAGCGGAAATTAAGATCACTACTCCTTTGGCTCTAACCATTGCTGGCGACTATAAGTTGGCGGTTTATGTTGATGCCGCAGACGATTTGATGAGTGATGATTCTATTTATTTTGAAACCAAAGTACTTGAAGCACCTGGAGGTGCTAATTTCAACACCTCATCTCCTGCAAATACTCAAGCCATTTACCAACGCGCTAGACCTAATGATATTACTGTATTAAACAACCCAGTAGTTTACAATATCCCTGCTCCAAGAAAATACAGCAACTCTACTTACAGCACATCGCCTTCTGGGGATTGGATGGCAGAAGTAACAGCAATCACTCCAAGCAAACGAGTTATAACAGGGGTAAGTATAACTGCTCCAACTTCAAACAGTAATATGCTCGTTACGTTCAAAACTTCAGATAAGTCGCTGGAAGACTCTATGATTACCATTGTTTTGAGAGTTTACGACCACAACAACGGTTGTGATACATTTATTCGAAGAAACGTATTTATCTATCCTTCTATCACTCCTTTGTTTAATTTCCCATCTCAAATTTGTGAAGGACAAGATGTGTTATTTGAGAATGTTTCCAAAGTAAAGTCCGGCGGTATGGAATTCAAATGGAACTTCGGAACAGGAGTAGCAGCAGATACTACCGACGCACCTGAGCCCGTATTTGCATTCGGAAAAAGTGGTACCTATAAAGTAAAGTTAGTTGCTAAAACTATACCTCATTTCTTCAGATTTGATACAATTATTGATGTATTAGTGAATCCAATTCCAACCGTATCCTTTACGAAAAATAATGCATGCGAAGGGGATAATATTGTATTTAAAAATAATACAGTTCCTAATACAGCTAAGTTTAATTGGGCTTTTGGAGATGGCACAACTTCCACTGCGGTAGCTCCATCGAAAAAGTACAATCGCGCAGGTCAGTACACTGTTACTTTGACAGCAGATTTGAATGGTTGTGTAGCAACACAAACAAGAAAAGTGTATCAGTTCACACGTCCAAAAGCAGATTTCGACAAAGTAATCGGATCTTGTGATAACGACGAATTTGAATTCAATAACAAAACTACAGTTACAGCAGGTTTATTTGGAAGTAATTGGGATTTTGATGATAATGGTAATGTGTCAACCGATTTAAATCCTTCACACGATTTCCAAACAGCAGGTAACAAAAATGTTAAATTGGTAGTTACTTCTGAATTTGGTTGTAAAGATTCTATTACCAAAGTAGTAGCGGTTAAACCAAGTCCCAAAGCTTCTTTTGTTAACG
>CAYPYX010000018.1:0-39657 GCA_964415065.1 uncultured Rhizobium sp. | reverse complement strand
ATTCATAATTTCATCTCACAACCTTCCGAAAAACCACGCTCTGCGTTGCATCCAATATGAAATTGCTCACTTGGCTATCGGCATTTGAACCTGCTACTAATTTACGACTAGAAGTAACTTCAAAAAGCAGTTCATCCCCGCGAAGCTCATAAACCGCAGTGAGATAAATTCCTTCCGTTTCGAACAACGAATACATCTTCTTTGCCGAAACATAATTGAGCAATTCAATCCCATCGCCTTCATCAATGATATAGGTATTCGCAGTCTTCATTTTCAACCGATAATCTTTGGTTATGGGAGTTTTTGGCGATAGGTAATCCGTTCTCCACTTCCAAGTAGAATCGCTCTCCTTTGCAACATTAAATTCCACACGAACACTGTCCCTCAAAACTCCTCCCGAATAAATATACATCAAACCTTCCCATTTTCCTTCGCATTTTTGGGGGAAGTTAGACGGATTCGACGGAGTAAAACTCAACTCGTTCAACGAAGTAGGGTTAAATCCTTCCGACAAAGTAAAATTAGACGGTTCCAACTTCGGTAATCTAGAATTATTCAACTGCTGGAAATTATTCCCCTTTGCCGTCAATTCCACGACTAAAAACACTGAAATCATACAGATTATTTTAGCAATTTTAAATCTTAGAAGCTTGAACATGGGTTATCTAATATATTAGTTGTTAGTGAAATTAGGTAATTATTTTGAGTTCATTTCAACCAAAATCTCGTATCAAAGATAGAAAGATATCTTCATTTAAGACGTCTTTCAGACAATACACGACAATAGTTGAAGTCTCGTCCATAAAATCTTTAGTTTTATTAAATTAGTCATAATTTTCATGTAATTTCACTTTACCAAATTTTCGATTACCAAATAGAATACCCATGACTGAATTAGTGATGAATGAATTAACATTTAACCTAAACTTCCATGAGCGGATTTAAACTTCAAATGGCCCTGCTCGTTTGGAGTTTTACATGGGGTGTACCGCATATAGGTGCACAATCAGCAAAAGTGTGGTACCCCAGCAATGCAGAACAGAAATCCCATTTTGACAGTGCCTTCAGTACCATCCAATCTATTGATTTTGTGATTTACTATCAAAATAGAAATAGCTGTAATTCGTGTACTTTATTTAATAAATATTTGCCTCAATCTTTGAGTCAATCCTTGTTATTATATGACCCTGTTTCACATCAAATTCGATACAACAATGACACTCTAATCGTCAGTAATAAATTCCTCAAGAACACAATAAACAACATTATCAGTAACCAATCTGAAGACTTTTTAATCAAAATAAACAAAGAACTCCGAATTGCCACTTTTACGCCATTCTCCATCAATCGAAATTATCAAACCATTGAAACCCTTTTAAAGAATCCTGTTATTCTTTCAAATTCCACTAATAAAATTCAAAACAATTTATCATTTCTCTCTACCACAAATATTGATAATACGCTATTTGCACTTTCCACCATGAATCAGATTATATCACATTCTCAGGATGGAATTACAATGCAAGCCTTTCCATACCCTTTACCTTCTTACCTTGATTTCATTCAGAAATTACCCATTGAAATATCTAAAGACTTAATAAAAGATTTGAATAACAAAGAGATTAAAGATTATATAGAAACTCCCATTCAAATTATTCAATTGTTCGGAATGGATAGTTTAAGTGGTGTTCTCTACCAAGTAAACTGTTTAAAAAAACATAATGATACCTCGGTTTTATTGGGATACTATTTTGTTCAATATGAGGACAAATTGACCTACATACCAGATATTCATTTAAAATCTAATTTGGATTTGGCACCCATGTTGTACACCAATAGAACAATCAATTGTGATAAACTAACTGTCGGTAATTACATCAATATGGAAATACCTGCTAAGAAAGTACCTTTATTTACTGAGATTGAATTTACTAAAAATAATAGATTTAAGGTTCACTACACTAGGTATGTTCCAAATTTACTTTACAATCAAATATTTGAGTCAACCAAGGGATTTATGCACATTCATCGAAATATAGAAAATACAATCTTTTTCGAATACGGAGGAGTAATTCTCACAGCTAGGAATAAAATAATAATTCCCAAAATATTATCCGCGTGTTTACAAAACTCAAACTACCAATATTGCAAACTTATTTACGTAAACCATCATCAATCCAAAAGTTATAGAGCTATATATTCTTTGGGTTATTCTTTAGTTGATATCGTATTCAATAGCAACTTTGAAGTTGATCAAGTTCAATTTTATTCCATAAAACCGTATTGGAATCCCAGTCATATAAATAACGGTCTCTTTTTCATGGGAAATCATTCTGAATTGAGATTGGGACGTTTCAATTTTGACTGATTTTAACATTTCATGTAAGGGATGAATAATGACTAAAAACCAATTTGTATAAACTGCAAGTTCAACTACTCATAAAAAAGGCCTCAGATAACTCTGAGGCCTTCCAATTCAATAAAAAACCGCCTCGTTAAGTTATCGAGACGGTTCCTATTCAACCAATAAATTTATTACAGATTAAAATGTTCTAACAGCACGTGCTCTAAAACATTTTCCACCACAACAACTTTTAGAATCTTTTCTTGTTCCTGCATGAATCTGCCCATTATGAAAAGCAAATAAAGTTGACGTATGCGCCGATTCTTCAGATGTCCAATAGTATTTTACTACCGGCTTACCATTAGGATCCTTTAAACCCAATTTGATTGTAGTAAAATTATACATAGTTTGGCACTCACTTACTGTTGGCAGTCTCCAATCGCTGTAACCATTCAACACCAAATCTCCAACCATTTTATTAGCATCCGTCCAATTGATACCGTCGCAATATCCCAATTCTGGATCTTCCAATCGCAAAGCTACTAAATCAATGTCCTTTTCTGCCACCACTAAACCATGTCCGTCTTTCTCCCAAACCACGATTCCGCCGTTTTTGTACAAAGCTTTGATTGGATCCACAGCTGGCGTTTTTGTAGTTGCAGGCTTCTTTTTCGGTACTGGTTGTTGATTAATGTTTCCGTTAGTTGAAGGTAAACTCCAAGAAATAACCGCAAATACAGTTAAAACTACGGCAAAAATGTTTAATGTTTTTTTCATATTTGAATTTTTACTACTTCAAAACTACATTCTGCATGTTCCAAATGCTGCATTCAAAATCCAATTAGTATTTATTAGTACATCTGTTCATCAAAAATGGTATAGAAAGTTAGTTCTACTTTTTTATCAATTGCACGAATTATGCCATCAAATCCATCAATCTTTACGTTAACATTTTGTAATATTTCCATCAAAAAACCATACTATCACCGCCAGAATTCACTAAAAAAACACATATATCACGCCCTAAAACCCTTGATAAATATAACATCTTCAGGAATGTGACAAAATATGACTATCGATTCAATTTCAGAAATAAGTGTATCCGTTACACTTACTCTATTTTTGTATTGTGCAAAAGGCTTAAACACCTTTTGGAACTCTTGCTCTTTAATCCATTGCTTTTTGCACAATTTTTTTGAATCTCTATTTTCACTTCAAAATCTTGTTTTTCAACTTGATTTCTTTCTAACACCTCTGAAACTTTACACTTCGATTCTTAAGTTCTCTTCGCACACCGATTCTTCTTTTCTTTTATTCTCCCCTTACGGTTCTTTTATTCTTGAACTCTTATAACATCCATCTTGGGTTTCCCCTTATTACTTCGGGAAACCCATCGTGGTATGTATCCATCCATTCTTAATCTTCCTGCAAACAGCTTAGTATTCATTCAGAATAACAGTACTCTATTATTCGCTTCTTATTTAATCGTTTCCCAGTACTGTACCCGATCCTTCTCTCGCTGCAAAATTTCTAAGCATTTCGCATATTCTTTATTAATTACCGCATTAACTCGATTGCGCACCTTATTGTGTTCTCTGACTGCATTCAATAAGGCCACCTTCCCGTTTTCATTCAACACCTCAGCGCCAGCTACCATTCCCCAAGCATTATACAAAACATCATTCAATCGAACCGTAATGTCTTCATAAAAACGATATCCCTCGGGCAACATAAACAACAATTTCAATTGCGCGATAGAATCTCTCGTAGAACGAACCAACTTTCTAAAATTCGATTGCAACGAATCTACTCCAGAGCCAGATTTACCCGACACACCCGAGTTGTTTGAGCCATTGCCATTAACTTCCGAAAACTCCAACTGTTCCCACTTATTCAAATTGCGCTCCATCATCTTCAAGCGCTCAAATTCATCCGTAGAACGTTTAACTACCCTCATCAATGAATCAACCGCATTCATCCACTCCACCGACTTAGCATCCCCCGAAACCGTTACCCAAATACTATCCGAAAACAATGCTGAATCCGATGGACCCGAAACTACTAATTTGTATCGACCCGGTTGAACCTCGATACCTGGAGGCAAATCATCTTTTAAATTGATCTTTCCGTGTTGTGGGAAACGAACCCCGTCTTGAATCATTCTCCAAGGAAAACGATAATAACCCGTAGAATCAAATTCGAAATGATGGGTGCGAATTAATTTACCGTTTTCAGTATACACCTTACCCACCAAGCTCAACTTGGTAGGAGCTTTAACCCACATATCCACCCAAACACCCATGGGTTTATTCGGTGCTTCAAATTCCGTTTGTGCCCCGAAATGCGTACCGCTGTTGCTCATAAAACGAGCCAAATAACCGGGACTTGCACCCGCAATTTCAATGGGTTTCTTATCCAGTTTAACGCCTTGTGAATATTCTTTTGCCACTTTTTCAAGCATTCCAATTCCGTCAAATACCCAAGCACCGCGACCAAATGTACCCAAAACCAAATCGTTTTCACGGCTTTGGATTTTCATATCAGCAACTGGAACCGCAGGAAAACCGTGCTTCCAACGCGACCAATTTTTAGCACCGTTTACACTTACAAACAATCCGCGATCACTTCCCAAGAAAACCAAATTCTCGGTATTGGGATGCGGCAATACGCAATGAACATAACCCATATCTAAGCTACTCGCCACATTGGTCCAGGTTGCTCCAAAATCCTTGGTTACAAATACATAGGATTTCCAGTCGTTCTGACGATAATTATTCACTACTGCCCAACATTCGGCCCCGTTTTTGGGATTTACCCATAAATATGGAACCCAAGCAGCGGATGGCATGCCTGAAATTCGCGGCGACATGTTATTCCAACTCTTTCCACGATCGCGTGTTAATTGAATATTTCCATCGTCGGTACCCACCCAAATAACATCATTTCCCTGAGCCGCAATCGCCAAAATGGTACAATGATTCTCTGCTCCTGTTGCGTCGACGCTTAAACCGCCACTTTCAGCCTGCTTTAACTTCTGAGGATTGTTTGTGGTTAAATCACCCGACAAAATCGTCCAGGTATTTCCTTGATCCGGTGAATAATGCAAAAATTGGCTTCCAAAATACAATCCATTGGGTTGAACCGGATCCACTAACATAGCTGCATTCCAATTGAAGCGCAACAATTTCCCATCGGGATGTTGCGGTTTAATAGGTTCATTGCTGCGTTTATTCAAGTCAAAACGATACACATTTCCGCCTTGCCACATCGCATAGCCTTTGCCGGGTTGACCCGGAATGGGAGCAACATCAAAACCATCCCCAAACAACACCTCTTGCCACTCAAAATTCTTAATCCCCCCGTGTTTGAAGTGATATGCAGGCCCCACCCAACTTCCATTGTCTTGAAGTCCTCCGTAAACATTGTAGGGTTGTTGCTGATCTACATCGATGTGATAAAATTGACCCACAGGAATATTCTCCGCATACCTCCATGAATTCCCACCGTCGTAGGAAATATTCAATCCACCATCGTTTCCGTTAATTATATACTGTGAATTCAATGGATGTATTAAAAATGCATGGTGATCTGGATGAATTGCACCCCAATCAGCCAATATTTTCCAATGTTCACCACCATCTTCGCTTACGCTAACCTGCGACCAAATGCTGTAAACTCGATTTTCATTTTCTGGATCCGCATAAATTTCATGATAATAAAACGGTCTGTTCCCTGCGTTTTCTTCGTCGGATACTTTGTGCCACGTTTCACCTCCATCATCACTTCTGTAGAAACCTGATTTCTTTGCTTCCACCAACGCATACACTCGTTTTGGGTTGTTTCGGGGGATGGCAATTCCAATTCTTCCCAAATCTCCCTCGGGCAAGCCCTGTTTCGAGGTGAGTTTTTTCCATGTATTTCCACCGTCGTAGGTAACATACAAACCGCTTCCCGGACCACCGCTGCGAAACGTCCAAGGTTTACGTTCAAAATCGTATAAATTGGCAAATAATTTTTGTGGATTTTGTGGATCCATAACCAATTCAGCACAACCAGTAGTTGCGTTAGCCCCAGCTAAAATCAGCTTCCAAGTTTTACCTCCATCGTCGCTTCGGTAAACACCACGATCCGAATTTGGACCCCAAACACTTCCCATAGCACCCACGAAAATTTGTTGAGAATTATTCGGATTTATCAAAATTCGATGAATGGTTTTGGTATTCTCCAAGCCCATGTATGTCCACGTTTTACCCCCGTCCATACTCTTATAAATCCCTTTACCGCTGTTGTGACTATTTCTCGGATTCCCTTCACCAGTGCCAGCCCAAACTACATCCGGATGGTTGGGGTCTACGGCTAAAGCCCCGATACTTTGAACATCTTGATCATCAAAAACAGGTGTCCAACGCATGCCTGCATCCAAACTTTTCCAAACACCTCCACTAGCAGCGCCCGCATAAATAATTTTTGAATGGGTTTTGTTTTCGGGGGATGTAAATGGCACCGCCAAAGCCGTAATTCTGCCACTCATTGCGCCGGGACCTAAATTCCTTTTGGGGATTTTTTTAAGTGCCTCTTCCAAGGCTTTTTCACTAGAAATATAAGGCGAAGATGCTGTTGAACTGGGTAATTTTGACCCATTTTTCTGTGCATTTACCATCCCAATACTAAGTAAACTGCTTGCTAGTAACAGCACGGAATTATATAGGTTGCGCATAATAAGAGTGTGTATCGTTAAATGTGTAGGTTTTTTTCAAAAATAAGTAAAAGTATGAATCCTAAAAATCAATCGTCGAATCATCGATTTTCAAGCAACAAAATAGATACTTTTGCAGCGTGAAAAAACGCGTTTTATTTATCTGTTTGGGGAACATCTGTCGCAGTCCATTAGCCGAAGCTCTTTTTATCCATCGCATAAAAGAACGTGATTTGGAACATCTATTCGAGGTAGATTCCTGCGGTACCAATGGATTTCACAACGGTGAGCGTGCCGATGAGCGTACCCGAAAAAATGCTCTGCAACACGGTGTGGAAGTACCCTCAATTAGCCGACAATTAACGTTCGGCGACGTATTGGATTTCGACTATTTAATTACGATGGCATCCGATGTGCAAATTCAAGTTCAGCGTTTTTGCGAAACCGATGATCAAAAGAACAAAGTGCAATTATTTCGAAAATTCGACGTTTCTGCGCCTAACTCCAATGTGCCAGATCCTTGGTATGGTGGCGAAGATGGATTTGAGGAAGTGTTTCACATCATCAAAAACAATATCGACGTTTGGATTGATCACATTTTGGAAGAATGACGGCGAGATAAACTATCGGTCAATCCTTTTGCCCACAGTTTAATTTCTTTCTTTTGCACTTCGGTTAAGTTCGCTTTAGGGTGCATCCAAACATACGATTCCATGGGCATTTCACCTGATTCAATTACTTCCACGCACTCTTCAATTTTATGCTTTTGTTGTTTTGGACTGTATTCATTCCAAGCATCAATATTGAAATGTTCCTTTCCCTCCTCCACGTGGTGATCCAACCACATTCCAACGGGTTGTATATTGGAATACCAAGGATATTCAGTATGGTTTGAATGACAATCACCACAAGCAAAACGAATGGTGTTTTCTACCGTATGCGATGTGGGATAATCTACAAACAACGGATGTTTTTCCAATTCAGGCGCTGTGTTTTTCTTGGATGGAATAAATTGTATCCCCAAAAAAACCACCAGAACGCCCAATGCAATTTTCTTTAACCGAGTCATAATTAGGTGCAAATTACCATCGAAATATAGTTCCGCCAAATCGAAGTTTTGCGATTTTCGCCAATGATTCCCACTTTTTCTTGTTTAACTTTGCAGTATGTCGGACAAATACGCTCAAAGAGGGGTTTCCTCCCAGAAAGAAGATGTACATAATGCCATCAAAAACTTGGATAAGGGATTATTCCCCAAGGCTTTTTGTAAAGTCATCCCCGATTATTTGACGCAGAATCCCGACTGGTGCACCATTGTTCATGCAGATGGCGCAGGTACAAAAAGTAGTTTAGCCTATTTGTATTGGAAAGAAACGGGAGATATTTCTGTTTGGAAGGGAATTGCTCAGGATGCTATAGTGATGAACACTGATGATTTGATTTGTGCGGGTGTTACAGGTCCATTTTTACTTTCAAGTACCATCGGCAGAAATAAAAATCTCATCCCAGGAGAAGTCATAGCCACCATCATTCAAGGCACGGAAGAGTTTTGTCAAGAAATGGCCAAATACGGCGTAGAAATTCATACCACAGGTGGAGAAACTGCCGACGTAGGCGATTTGGTACGAACCGTTATTGTTGATTCCACACTTGTGGCTCAATCCCCCAGAAAAAACATCATTGATAATGCTCGTATTGCAGGTGGACAGGTTATTGTAGGGTTTGCATCCCACGGACAATCTACCTACGAATCAGAATACAACGGAGGTATGGGAAGTAATGGTTTAACCAGCGCTCGACATGATGTTTTCCATAAAATTTACCGCGAGAAGTATCCCGAAAGTTACGACCAACAATTATCCAACGAGGTAGTGTATTGTGGATCCAAATTATTGACAGATTCTGTGGAAGGTACCCCAGTGGATGCGGGCAGATTGGTATTGTCGCCAACCCGAACCTATGCCCCTGTTGTGAAAGCGATTTTTGATCGTTTGGGAAGGGACAGCATTTTCGGGATGATTCATTGTTCTGGAGGCGGGCAAACCAAGGTGTTGCATTTCGCAGACGATGTGCATATCATAAAAGACAATTTGATGCCGATTCCTCCCTTGTTTGAATTGATTCAGCAGGAGAGTCAGACATCGTGGAGAGAAATGTTTCAGGTGTTTAACATGGGACATCGATTGGAGATTTACACTGATTCAGCTTCGGCAGAGGAAATGATTCAAATTTCAAAAGAATTTGGAATAGAAGCACAGATTATTGGTCGCACGGAATCTCATTCTGGCAAAAAACTCAGCATCCAAGGTCCATGGGGTGCTTTGGAGTATTGATTTAAGGGTAATTCGCCACAAACGATTGAAAAAATCCGATAAAAGAAATTTACCTTTCTGTTCGTTGTGGTATTAAGGTGGGCTTCTGGGTTGGATGATCTGTATTGGCATCCCCCGAAAAGAAACCTAACAAAAAATTAAATGAACTAACCAAATTTCATGAAAACATCCAATTTATTTCTGGGGACATTGACTCTGCTCGCCTCCCCCATTCTGGCTCAAGTATCGGGCAACGGCACCTACAACGACAACAATCGCTTCAAAATGAACGCCACCTATCAGGCTGCGCCTGCTGCACAGGGTGATTACTCAGGTAGAAAAGAGAAAAAACGCTACGATGCAAATCAAATAAGTCAAGGTGGTCAAGGATACGATGCGGTGATGCAGCAAGTGAACAATACCAATGCTACGTACATGAATGGAAACGAGGTGGTAATGTCGATCAGTATTCTAAACAACGCTGAACCCACGGGTTACAATGCCATTTTTCATTTGAATCAAGCCGGCAAGAAAATTCAGGAATTGGACAGTTTAATTGAAAAACGTATTCGCCGTTTTGTTTCACTTTCCAAGGAACTGGGGATAAAACCAACGGATTTTTACATCGACATGATTGCTTTGGTTCCTATTTTCGAGAAGGAAAAGAAAATTTTCTCCAAGACCTATACAGAAGTGCCGAAAGGCTTTGAAATGCAGAAAAATATTCACGTTCGCTATACCAAACCCGAACAATTGGATCGATTATTTACGATGGCGGCGCAGTGCGAAATTTATGACTTGATCAAGGTAGAATACTTGTACGATTCGGTACAAACTGCCACTCAAAAAATGCGTGCAAAAGCAGATGAAGTTATGAGAGAGCGCATGAAGCATTTTGCCAAATCGGGCATCAAACTAGATACTTGTTTCAAAACAATTTACGAAAGTCAAAACCAATATTTTCCAGTAGATCAATACGTACATTACCAGCCTTTGGCGGTGAGTGCATTGGAAGAGGAGACATCGGCAGAATCGGGAGGGACTTCGGTAAAAATGGGTGGTGGTCGTCCACAGAGATCCACATTATTCCACAATCAAATTTCAACTCGTGGATTTGATGCGGTAATTAATCCATCTCCCAAAATTCCGGGAATACAGATGGTTTATAACATGGAGATACGTTTCCGATTGAATCAACCGGTTCAAACCGTAACCAAAACAATCAATCAAACCAAGGCGTTGATTATTACACCTCAAGGCACGATTCGTGAGGAGTATATTGTGAAATAAGGGTATCGCAATTAAACCACCAATTTCACCCACGACGGACAATGATCCGAGTGCTTCGCGCTCGGATCAATTCCTGAATCGGCAATATTTAAATCACCCGAAACGCTGATATAATCAATTCGCCAGCCCTTGTTATTCGCTCGAGCATTGGCTCTAAAACTCCACCATGTGTAATTATGTGCTTCCCCTTCATGCAAACTTCGAAATGAATCTGTAAATCCAGAATCAAACCATTTGCTCATCCAATCGCGCTCCTCTGGCAAAAATCCCGTGCTGTTTTTATTGCTCACCGGATCGTGAATGTCTATGGCTTGGTGACAAATATTGTAATCGCCACAAACTACCAAGTTCGTAATCGATTTTCTTAAATCCTGAATGTGATCGAAAAAATGATTCAAAAAATCCATTTTAACATTTTGACGTTCATCGCCCGATGTTCCACTCGGAAAATATGCAGAAATAACACTTCCCCAAGAATAATCAAGTCGCATCACACGTCCTTCAGAATCGTAAAGCTCATGTCCACAACCATTTACAACATTCACGGGAGCATGCCTGGTGATGATTCCAACACCGCTGTATCCTTTCTTTTGAGCAGAAAACCAGTAACATTGATAACCTAAAGATTCGAATTCGGCAGCATCAATTTGCTCAGGAAGCGCTTTTAACTCTTGAAAACACACGAAATCGGCCTGAGATTCCGCTATATATTCCCGCAATCCTTTCGAAGAAGCACTGCGAATTCCATTCACATTATATGTTATAATTTTCATACGTTAAATTCTCTTTTATCCCAACATTCCATGATCAATAAATGTCCTTTTTCGAACGACACTTCCACAAAACCATCGTCCAAAACTCGGTTTGAACTACTGGTTTTCTCCGGTAATTCGAGGGTTTCATAATTCAAATTCCAAACCAAATTTTGGGTAATCACACCTTCGGCTTTGCCGCAAGGTATCAGCGAAATATTCGTTCCCTGGGGATACCATTTTTTGAACTTTTTGGGGGATGCGAACACGCGGCCATAATCATCCAAAAAATTGATGGTCAATCGATCTGAATATCGAGCCAAAGTAAAAATATTATTCAAATGATGGTCCTGTCTGCGACCGGTTGCCCATATTACATTCACCGCCGTAAAACCATCCCCCAACAAAAAATGAAACGCTTTTTGAAGATCCGTAAATTCTTGATCAGGAGTGTGAACGCGCTGAATTTGTTGCAATTGTGGCGATTCAAGGAGCTCTTCCGAATTCAGAATATTGGCGGCGAAACCCGAATCAAAATCCCCCAGCCAAACATCCACTTTCAAACCCAATTCCAATACCCGGGGAAGTGCACCGTCGAGCACCACAACTTTGGGAGCCCATTCCATTAATTCGTGCATCAATGCCAAGGAACAGGCTTCACCATTGGCAATAACTAAAGCCGGTTCTTGGTTGTCGCGAACGATGTGATGGGAACTCATAGTGCAAATTTGCTACATAAGGAGCAATCTATCGGACAAAAATCAAAAAAATACTTGGAAAATGAACGAATTTTGTGGAAGTTTATACGTTAATACTACCATGCTAGCACATATTCTCTGGGCCGACGATGAAATTGATTTATTGAAACCCCATATTTTATTTTTGGAAGGGAAAGGATATCAGGTTACTACCGTGAAAAGTGGTCGCGATGCTATCGAAGAAATCAAGAAGTCACACATTGATTTGGTGTTTTTGGATGAGAATATGCCTGGTATTTCAGGACTGGATGCTCTTGCCCAAATCAAACAAGATCAGCCCAACCTGCCGGTAATTATGATTACTAAAAACGAAGAGGAGCATATCATGGAGGAGGCCATTGGTGCAAAGATTGCCGATTACCTCATCAAGCCTGTGAATCCCAATCAAATTTTGTTGGCCATCAAGAAAAACTTGGATGAAAAACGATTAGTCAATCAAAAATCCACCCAAGGATATCAGCGAGAATTCATGCAAATTGGTATGACGGTATCCGATAAACTCAACTTTGAAGAATGGAAAGAACTCTATAAAAAATTGGTTTACTGGGAGATGGAGCTTACCGAAGATGGAATGCGGGAAGTTTTAGAAACTCAAAAATCCGATGCCAACAGAGCATTTTGCAAATATGTAACCAATAATTATGAAGCCTTTATTCAAGGTAAAAATGAAGAAATGCTCATGAGTCATAATTTGTTCAGAACCGCTGTCAATCCTCTGCTCGACGATGATATTCCTGTGTATTTAGTGGTACTTGACAACCTTCGCTTTGATCAATGGAGAGCCATTTCTGAAACGCTGAATGAGATTTTCCGCACCGACCAGGAAGATATGTACATGAGCATATTGCCTACTACCACTCAATATTGCCGAAATTCCATTTTTAGCGGACTATTGCCTTTGGATATCGAGAAAACCTTCCCCAATATGTGGTCGAACGATGAAGATGAAGGGGGAAAAAATATGTATGAAAAGGAATTTTTACAGGAGCAATTGAAACGATTGCGCAGGGATATAAAATTCTCCTATACGAAAGTAACGAATTTGAATAACGCCAAAGAATTGGTTGATCAAGTCCCCAACATGCGTAAAAATCCATTGAATGTTATCGTTTACAACTTTGTGGATGCATTTTCCCATGCCAGAACCGATGTTAACATTGTGAGAGAATTAGCCGAAGATGAGGCTGCCTACCGAAATGTTACTGCTACTTGGTTTAAACACTCACCGCTGTGGGAATCCTTGCAACGTATTGCTGAAAAACCATGTAAAATAATCATTACCACAGATCATGGCAGTATCCGAGTGAAGGATGCCATTAAAGTGGTAGGAGATAAAAACGTTAATACCAATCTTCGTTACAAACAGGGTAAAAACTTGACTTACAACGCCAAAGAAGTGTACGAAGTAAAGAAACCACACTCCCATTTTTTACCGCTGCAACATTTAAGTAGTGTGTTTGTATTTGCCAAAGAAAACGACTTCTTCGCTTATCCCAACAACTACAATTACTATGTGAATTACTACAAAAACACGTTTCAGCACGGTGGAATCAGTTTGGAAGAAATGATGTGTCCGTTGATTGTATTATCGCCCAAAAAGTGATTTTAATTTACTTCATTTTTTTCTGACTTAACCTCAGTTTGAACTTATGTTTACGTGTCATATTCAACTGCAACTGAAATCCAAATGTAGGTGAAACAACCTCAGCTTCATACCACCTATGAAAGAAAAAGAACTTTTTACATTGACTGCTCTGGAGTCTAATTTAACGGAAGTAATACATGCAATTACTCAATTAATTGCGGAAAGATCCATGCGCATTTTTTGGTTTTCGGGGGACTTAGGAGCGGGCAAAACAACCTTAATTCGTGGTTTGGTACGTGAATTGGGTTATAGCGGAATAGTAGGAAGTCCCACCTATGGCTTGGTAAACACCTATGATTTAGAAGGTTCGGAGGTTATTTTTAAAGATAATAAGGTAGATTCCTCTAACAATAATAAATTGGATTCCGAGAGTAACAAAAGTAATTTAACCGGAAATCCATCCCCAAATAACCTGCAAACTGAATTCAATAAGAAGGGTTTGCCTAGAAACGAACAGGGTTTGAATGAACCAATCAATATTCCAAAATACAAGCGGGTTCATCACAGCGATTGGTATCGCATTGAATCAGTCGATGAACTATATGATGCGGGAATAGAAGAAGAGCTGCATGAAGGAAGCGACATTTGGCTAATTGAATGGGCCGAAATGGGTCTAGACGTATTGGATTCCTTACCCGTCATCAAGATTGAAATTCAATCGAGTTCTCCCATCTCAGAGAGAACGTATCGATTTTTAGAATTGGTTTAAAATAAAAAACTCCACTCGAAAGAATGAGTTGCCGTTATATAAGCAATTCATTTCGAGTGGAGTAGTTCTATTCTAGGGTGTTACCTTGTATTTGCCTAGCTTTTACACACTTATTCCTTAATTATTCTTTGGTAATTTACCGGATATTGAACGGTAGAATTTTAATAGAAGTTTCGGAAAAGTAAGTTTGCCACTAGGTGGTGAGATTTACAACTTACTTTTCCGAAAAATACTAATGTGCAGGCACTAATATTAATTTTCAGCGTACGCTTCTGTGGGAATACAAGCACAAACCAAATTACGATCGCCGTATGTATTATTTACACGAGCAACCATAGGCCAGAACTTAAATTCCTTCAAATAGGCAATGGGATAAGCCGCTTTTTCACGTGAATAGGAGAAGCTCCAGCTATCGGATGTTACTTCCATGGCTGTATGTGGTGCATTTTTCAATACATTCGATTCTGCATCCGCTTTCCCTTCTTCGATTTCTCTGATTTCTTCTCGAATTCCCAATAAAGCATCACAGAATCTATCCAACTCTGCTTTGCTTTCACTTTCTGTTGGTTCGATCATTAGTGTTCCTGCAACAGGGAAACTCAACGTTGGTGCATGGTATCCGTAATCCATCAAACGCTTAGCAATATCTTCAGCTTCAACATGAGCAGATTGTTTGAATTTACGCGTATCTACAATCATTTCGTGAGCAGCAAATCCATTTTCACCCACGTACAAAATTGGGAATTCTTTTTCCAATCTTGACTTCATGTAGTTAGCATTCAAAATAGCCACTTTAGTTGCATTGGTCAATCCTTCTCCACCCATCATTTTGATGTACGCGTAGGAAATCAACAAAATGCTTGCAGATCCCCAAGGAGCTGCAGAAACTGCGCTCATTGACTTTTCTGAACCCATATCTACAACAGCATGTCCAGGTAAATAAGGAGCTAAATGCGCAGCCACACCAATTGGGCCCATACCAGGTCCACCACCACCATGAGGAATGCAGAAAGTTTTATGTAGATTCAGGTGACAAACGTCTGCACCAATCAAACCAGGAGAAGTCAATCCAACTTGTGCATTCATATTTGCACCGTCCATATAAACTTGTCCTCCACAATCGTGAATGATTTGAGTGATTTCTTTGATTGCGCTTTCAAATACACCGTGTGTACTTGGGTAAGTTACCATCAAAACAGCCAATTCATCTTTATATTGTTCTGCTTTTTCTTTAAGATCGGCAACGTCGATATTTCCTAATTCGTCGCACTTTGTAACCACTACTTTCATACCGGCCATGACCGCAGAAGCTGGGTTGGTTCCGTGAGCACTGGATGGAATTAAAGCTACATTTCTGTGCGATTCACCGCGATCTTTAAAGTATTCGCGAATTACCATCAAACCTGCATATTCACCCTGAGAACCAGCGTTGGGTTGCATGCTCATTTTTGCAAAACCGGTAATTTGACTTAAATCACGATCCAATTCATTGATCATTTCCAAATATCCCTGTACTTGATCCAATGGAGCAAACGGGTGTAATTGATTGAATTCAGGCCAAGTTACTGGAATCATTTCCGTAGTAGCGTTCAGCTTCATCGTACAGGATCCTAAAGGAATCATACTGTGAACCAAACTCAAATCTTTTGATTCTAAACGCTTGATGTAACGCAACATTTCATGTTCAATGTGAAAACTATTGAACACGGGATGCGTCATAAATGTAGAAGTACGAACCGCCCAAGTTGGCCATGCCAAAGCAACATTTTGATTTGTGTTGATGGAAGTTGCCGTTTTACCCGCAGCTTTCGCTAATACTTCAATAATGGAATTTAAATCACCTTCTGTTACGGTTTCATCCAAGGAAATACCTAAATATCCATTTTCAAAATATCTGAAGTTCATTTCATGGGCTTCAGCGATCTTTTTTATTTCGGAAGATGCAACCGGAGTTTCCAAATACAATGTATCAAAGAAATCATTATTGTGGTTTTTGTAACCCAATTTAGCTAATTCATTCGACAACAAAGTGGCTTGCCCATGCACACGTCCTGCTATTTTCTTCAATCCATCAGGACCGTGATATACGGCATACATACTTGCCATTATACTCAACAATACTTGAGCTGTACAAATGTTAGATGTAGCATTTTGGCGTTTGATATGCTGTTCACGAGTTTGCAATGCCATACGAAGTGCACGATTGCCGTTACGATCAACTGATACACCTATAATACGACCGGGTACTTGGCGCTTGTACTCGTCTTTGGTTGCGAAGAATGCAGCATGAGGTCCACCAAATCCCAATGGAACACCAAAACGTTGGGTGTTTCCAACTACGCAATCTGCCCCTAATTCACCGGGAGCGGTTAATAACGTCAATGCCAATAAATCAGATGCAAAACATGTTTTTACACCCTTTTCAGCACAAGCAGAAACAAAATTACGGTAGTCTTCAATGCTTCCTTTTTCGTTAGGATATTGAACTAATGCACCAAAGTAACTTTCATCGGGGGTGAAGGATTTGAAATCACCAACAACCACTTCGATTTCCATAGGTTGGGCCCGAGTGATGATGACATCTAATGTTTGTGCAAAGGTTTCTTTATCTACGAAAAACTTAGAAGCGGTACTTTTTTTGTCTAACAACCCTTTGAACATGGTCATACACTCTGCAGCAGCAGTAGCTTCGTCCAACAAAGAAGCGTTAGCAATTTCCATTCCCGTTAACTCAATAACCATGGTTTGGAAATTCAACAGGGCTTCCAAACGACCTTGAGCAATCTCCGCTTGGTAAGGGGTATATTGTGTATACCATCCTGGATTTTCCATGATATTTCTTAAAATCACTGTGGGAGTTAGGGTATTGTAATATCCCATCCCAATGTAATTCTTGAATACTTTATTTTTCGAAGCCACTTTTTTTAATTGATTCAAAAATTCCGCTTCTGATTGTGGAACACCCACATTCAACGCATCCTTCATACGGATGTTGGTTGGAACGGTTTTATCAATCAATTCATCCAAACTACCTACGCCAATTACTTCTAACATTTGGCGTACATCATCGTTACTTGGGCCATTATGCCTTTGCTCAAAAGGCGTTGAATAGCGGGCATTGAATTCGTTCATATTGTGATGCGAATTTACGATTTTCAAAGCGAATTTTGTTCATGATTTGCATGCAATTACAGTAATCCATCATCCGCAAAACTCATCACCTCTTTTCCCCCAAATATCAAGTGATCTAACAGCTTCAAATCAAAATACTTACAGGCCTTTTTAATCTGTGCCGTTAACTGCAAATCCTCTTCCGAAGGACGTAAATTTCCCGACGGATGATTGTGTGCCAAAATCAAAGTTGATGCCTTCAATAATAATGCCTGTCGCATCATCAATTTTACATCCACAACCGTTGCCGACAATCCTCCCTTACTCAATTGTTCTAATTTTATTACCCGATTTGCGCGATTTAAATACAACACATAAAATTCTTCATGCGATAAATCCATTAAATAATGTCGCAAAATATTCTTGACATCACCACTATTTCGAATACTGGTTCTTTGCTCATTTACCGACCACTTGCGGTTCGACAATTCCCACATGGCCATAAACAATATTCCTTGCGATTCTGTCATTCCTTCAATATCCAAAATCTCTTCCATGGAAACCTTGGAAAAATCTTCCAATCGATTCTCATACCGATTCAATAACATCTTGCATTCGTCCGATTCATATTTGCGATTTCCGCGATAGTTAAGAACCAAATAAAGCAACTCCCATTCGGATAAAGCCTTTCTGCCCTGATGTTGCAGTTTATATTTTATCAATTCTAATTCACTCTTACCCGCCTTTCTTCTAATACTTTTTCGGGGGATGTCCATACGTGTAAAAACTTGTGCTTCCATATTTGATAATTTTTTTAACATTTATTTGGCAAATATATTTTCATTCTCGTATTTTTGAATCCTCGAATTGTGCAAAACACTATTCGAAGATTTGCAAAAAACGCAAATCAATTTTCACAACGGATATATAAATTTGAAACCATAATGAGCGAACAAAAAGAAAAACTAAAAGCCCTTCAGCAAACAATCGAACGACTTGAAAAGTCTTACGGTAAAGGCATTGTAATGAAAATGGATGATACCCACAAAGTAAGCGTAGATGTTATTTCTACGGGATCATTCGGTTTGGATTTAGCCCTAGGCGTTGGTGGATTCCCTCGTGGAAGAATCGTTGAGATTTATGGTCCAGAAAGTTCAGGTAAAACGACTATAGCACTTCATACTATTGCCGAAGCTCAAAAAAAAGGCGGTATTTGTGCATTTATCGATGCTGAACACGCATTTGATAAGTTCTATGCCGAAAAATTAGGTATCGATACATCGAACTTATTAATTTCACAACCCGATGATGGAGAACAAGCACTTGAAATTGCTGATAACTTAGTTCGTTCTGGTGCCATTGATGTTTTGGTTATTGACTCCGTAGCTGCATTGGTTCCCCGTGCAGAAATTGAAGGTGATATGGGCGATAGCAAAGTGGGTTTACACGCCCGATTAATGTCGCAAGCACTTCGAAAACTTACAGGTACCATCAACAAAACAGGTTGTATTGCTATTTTCATCAACCAGCTTCGTGAAAAAATCGGAGTAATGTTTGGTAATCCTGAAACTACCACCGGTGGTAACGCATTAAAATTTTATGCTTCCATACGTTTAGATATTCGTAGAAATGCTCAAATCAAAGATGGTGATGAAATTATTGGTAATCGTACCAAAGTAAAGGTGGCAAAGAATAAAGTAGCTCCTCCGTTCCGTGTTGTTGAATTTGATATTATGTATGGAAAAGGAATCAGTCGCGTAGGAGAAGTATTGGATATTGCTGTAGATAACAATATTGTTCAAAAAAGCGGTTCTTGGTTCAGTTATGATGGCACCAAACTTGGACAAGGTAGAGACTCCGTTAAATCGTTACTTGAAGATAATCCTGAATTAATTGCAGACATAGAATCTAAAATTCTAGCCAAGATAAATCAAGGAGAAACAGTAGTGGAAGTAGATCCAACTGCTGGTGAATAAGATTATATGTTTTCAGAAAAAAAGTAAACTTGTTTGATATTTAGTAATCTAGTTTGCTAATCTATAACTTAGTTTACTGTTAAATTAAACTAAGTTGCTATTAAAAATGTAAATCACAATAAAAAATCCCCATGATAATCATGGGGATTTTTTTATGAAACTCTTTTTAAACTCTTTGTTTGATCTGAACTTCCGCAAATAGAATAAATCCACGTAAAAAATACACCTCAGAAACTTTTACTGAGGATTTCAAAGTCCTAAACATTATGGCATCATGTTACTCCTCAGAATCTTTTCCAAAGAACTTTTCCTTATACATCAAAGGATATACGATGTACAACATCAGTAATCTTCCCCAACGAAAAACCCAGGGTAGGGTAAATACAATCAAAACTGGAATAATGTATAAAGCTTGATCAAAATAACCTAGAACTCCTAAAAGAATTGACATCACCACCGTGAAACCCACTAATATGGCGTAACTCCAATACATGGCGCCAAAGAAAAAACCAGTTTCCGGCTCCAAACTCAATTTACAATTGGAACACTCAAAATTCGTGTCGGTAAATTTCTTGAAAGAAAGTATAGAATTCTTGAAAACTTTACCTTTTCCGCACTTGGGACATCTTCCCCCGAAAAAAGCAATAACCCCTGCTCTATGTTTAGCCATTTTTAATAACGCACAGGTTTTGACTGTGCTTTTTTCTTTTGGTTGGATTTGTAAAAAGCAAAACCTGCACCGGCTACCAACACATAAGGTACAGACATAAGAAATAAAATTCCCTTATTGATTCCATTTCCTACTTGACGATCGTATTTATTAACGCCTTCCTTTCTGGAACTGGTTAATGCCGTTTTACACATAGGACATTGGGAATACGCAGAACCTAAAAACAATGTGGTCAACAACAGCAAGGTGAAAACTTTCTTCATGTTTATTAAGGTGAATTTGTTACTACGAATTTACAACTATAAAATTACAATTTGGGTGATTTTAATCACACTTGAAATCCTCTTAAATCAAACTGCTACGATCCCAAACAAGGAGAAAGCATTAAATATACTATTACTCCTGTTACAGAAACGTACAACCACAACGGGAACGTCCAACGCGCCCATTTTTTATGTTTTGCAAATTGACCGGATGTGCTGTAATAAATGGTGTAAAGAACCATAGGCAGGATTATTGCTGCTAAAACAATGTGGGAAAACAATATAATCAAATAAACGGCCTTAATCCAACCATCGTTGCAAAACTTCACGTGGGGAACGGTAAAGTGATAAATGATATAACTCACTAAAAATAAAGTTGACAAGAGAAAACTCGTTGCCATGAATTTTTGGTGCATACCTTTATCCTTTTTATAACGGATGGCCCAAAAACCTAAAATCAATGTAATTGAAACCAGAGTATTTATTATGGCATTCAATTTGGGTAAGGTGCGCGCAAACTCCACTGAAGGACGGAGATTATCGGGCATATAGCGCAATAAAGAGACAACAGCAGGCACTATTAAGGAAATACCTACTACTAACCAAAAGAAGGACTTATCACTTATCCAAGGCTTTTTTTCTGTATTCATATTTAAGATTTTCTATATCGTCTTTAATTCTGCGAATTAATTCAATTTTTTCACTGTTGGTAGGTGCACGTGTTGGCAATATTGCACGAATTCTACGATCACGATCAATAATTACTACTTTATCATCGTGAATAAAGTCGGAACCTTTTTGCTCAGTAGCCAACAATAAATCGTTCATTACCCAATCGTAGATTTCCTTTTTGTTTCCAGTTGCAAAAGTACGTTTGTTCAAATCCGCATTATACGCTTCTGCATAACGTTTTAATACCGGCACTGAATCAGACTCTGGATCAATAGAAACAGTTAAAAACTTGATATTGTTTTCGCGAATGTAACCTTCTGCAACGGATTGAATTTGTTTATTCATTTCTGGACAAACTTCTGGGCAGCTCGCAAAGAAGATATTAACCAATAAAATGGACGAATCGAAATCCGACATTCCTATTTTTTGTCCATGTTGATTATACAAAACAACATCACCTACGGTGTGATATTCTTTTTCGCCATTAGGTAATTCAACGGTATTCCCTAGGATTGGAAGTTCCTTGTGTACCCAGCTAACATTGCCCCAAAAGAACACGCCTAAAGCGGGCAAAATAATAAGGGCCGCGAAAGCGGCCACTTTTATATTTTTTTTAGAAAAAATAGACATAATTATTTGATCATGCTCAAAGCATTTCCTTCATACAATAGGCCCATGATTAATCCTATGATAAAGATAGTAGGCACTAAAATAGCAAGAGCCAAATTTATCTTTTCATGTTTTAAGTGCATGAATGCTCCTACGATGTAGTAAGCTTTCACCAATCCGAAAAGAATGAAAATTACGTTTCTCAATCCAGATGGTCCCATCACGAAATAAATGATGAAGTCCAAAATGGTGATACCCAATAACAGCCAAAACGTTTTCCAAAGTTCCTTTGTACCGTGACTCTCATTGTGAGGAACATAGGTAATGGGATCGTATTCGCCTGGTTTAGTGTGAAATTCCATAATGATATGATTTAAATTTAGATAGGTTAATAATTAGATTAGGTAGAAGAAGGTAAATACGAACACCCACACTAGATCTACAAAGTGCCAGTACAAACCAGCTTTTTCAATCATTTCATAGTGTCCACGACGTTCAAATACACCACGAACGGTCATAATGTAAACTACTATGTTGATTACTACCCCAGAGAATACGTGGAAACCATGGAAACCAGTTACGATAAAAAACAATGCAGCAAATGGAACAGGACCATTGGTTCTATCGCCCAAAGCCCACTCGAAATGATCGCCGAATCCTACACTAGTAAGATGCTTGTAACCTTGTTCAGTGATACCGAAGGTATTTCCGTACAAACGAGCTCCTTCATGAATAAACGTAGACCATTCCCAAGCCTGACATCCCAAGAAAGCCGCTCCACCAATAATGGTGTAAAGCATATAACGTTGAACTTCTTTCTTGCTGTTTCTGTGTCCTGCTTCAACAGCTAATACCATAGTAACAGAACTCAAAATCAGAATAAAAGTCATAACACTCACAAATAGCAACGGTAAATGCAAACCGTGCATAAATGGGAAATGGTTAAAAATAGACGCGGGATCAGGCCATTTAGTTGTAACAGGAGATTGAATGTTACTAAAGCGCTGTGCTCCGTATTGAACTAGTAAACTAGAGAAGGTAAATGCGTCGGATAATAAGAATATCCACATCATTAATTTTCCGTAACTCACATTAAAGGGAGAACGTCCTCCAGCCCACATGGGCTGCTTCTCAAATGTTGCTTCTGTATGATTTGCCATTGGGTAAATTTACTACTGTGCGAAATAAAGGAATAAATACAAGAAAATCCACAATAAACCAACAAAATGCCAATAAGTGTGTGTAATTGACATCAAAGTCATGCTTTTTTTGTGAACATTCAATCGAATTGCCTGAATCCAAGTGGCTACTAACAAACCGATTCCACCCAAAATATGGATAAAATGCAGCATGGTAATAACCCAAACATAGGATGCAGAAATATCTTCTGGACGGGCATTCACAAATGTAAGTTCCAAACGAACCATTTGCTGCCATCCCAAATACTGTGAAACACAGAATAATGTCCCTAAAATCGTGGTAACCAATAACCAGGTTTTATTCTGAGTTAGTTCGTCGTTCTTAGCACTTTTATACGCATAATATGCCGTAACTGAACTTAATACAACGATTACCGTAGAATAAAGGAAAAATATAGGGAGGTCAAAAGCAGTCCATGCTCCTCTTCCCTCTGCATCCGGACGGTGTACGATAAACGCACTTACGGTAGCTGCGAAAAGCATGCTACTGGCCAACATAAACAGCCACAAATTTAATTTGGCTGGCACCACCGCTGGCTTTGGATCTTTATATTTAGCTGCTTTCATTTAGGTTAAAATAAAATGTAGCACAAAAATACGACAGGAGTGTATAAAAACGATGCAAAAAGTAATTTTCTTGCATCACTTACCTCTAAACTCCTAAACAATTTGAACGCCATATAAAAGAAAAACAACGACAACGGTATAAGTACAATAACAGCGTTAATCGAAGAAACTCCATACATCAACGGCATTAAACTCACCAAATTCAAAATCACAGTGTATATAAGAATCTGATAGGCACTCTTTTTATCTCTTCCTCCTTGGGAAGGAAGTAACCAATAACCTGCTTTCTGATAGTCATCATGCAACAACCAAGCAATCGCCCAAAAGTGAGGAAATTGCCAAAAAAATTGGATTAAAAATAAAATCAATCCCAATTCATCCATTCTAGGAACTACAGCAGTATAACCTATCCAAGGCGGCAACGCTCCCGGTATGGCTCCTACTAAAACAGCCACCGGCGAAACCTGCTTCATAGGTGTATACAAAAAAACATAAATGATTAAGCTCAATGCACCCAATAACACCGATAAAAATGGTGCTCCTGATCCAATTAGAGTGAAAATCCCCAAAAAACCAGTAACCCAGCAAAATATGCGAGCATGAGCAACTGGAATTCTGCCTTCTACGATGGGACGATTTGAAGTACGATTCATTTTTGAATCATTATCCTTCTCAATGATTTGATTCATTCCATTCGCGGCGAATACGATCAACATTCCACCCAATAATACGCCTAAAAACAACAACCAATCAAAATGCTCTTTCCAATTTTGACCATTTACGTACTTCAACGCAATTATATAACCGAATGACGAAGTTGCTACCACCGTGCTGGTTAACCGGAATTTCACCAACTCAGCATACGCTCTAATCGTCGATTTATTATTACTCATTTCTTTAACTATTTTTTTGTCTAAATGAAAGTGAAACAGCAAATACGTAGGTTAATAAACCACTTCCCAAAACTACATGCGCTATCTGAGTCCAAGTAGGTATAACAAAAACGATATGAATTGCTCCAAAACTTATTTGAACAATACTAGCAAGGAACAACCAAAAACCATGGGAATTTACCGCTGAAACACCAGAGCGATTCCACAATAAATATCCCCAAATCATAATTATTCCAGGAACGTATCTATGAACGGCAAAGAGCCAATCCATATCTACAAAGTTCAACATTTCACCATCTGCAGTTAGTAGGTTTCCATTATCCTTCAGTACTTCCACTTGTTCTCTAGACCAAGTACCTAAAATCACAACAATAAATAAAACCAAACTGAGAACATTCCAATTCAACTTGGTATTTTGTTGGTGTAACTTCAACGTAGGAACCACGGTATCCAATGCTTTCATAAATGCAAAAAGACAAATAAAGGAAAGCATAAAATGAAGTGACACGATTCCAGGTAACAAATTAGTAGCTACCACATAACTACCCAACCAACCGTTCAATAAGAGAAATATGAATCCCATTATTAACCATAAAAAAGCCCTTTTATTTTCTTTACGCAATCGAAAACCTAACACCAGAAATACCACACCAAAAACACCGCTCAACACACCAAACAATCGATTAATATATTCGATCCACGCTTTTGTAACATCAAAAGCCTCCGGTTCTAAAAGTGATTTATCTGCCCGGATTTTTGCAGCGCGTTCGTTTAATCCAATTTTATCTAAGGCACCAACGAAGCGATCCAATTTTTTAATGCGTTTCTTCAAGAACACTTCCTGATAATTTGATGGCAATTGATCCTCACTGAATGGAGGCGCAAATTGTCCGAAGCACTTTGGCCAATCTGGACAACCCATACCACTACCTGTGGCTCTCACCAAACTTCCCAAAAGGAATAATAAAAAAACAGACGAACAGGTATATAAACCTATTCGTCTGTACCATTTTATCAATCCGGAGTTTATTCCGCTTGAATTCATAATTAGCTCAAACCAAAAACCCTCTTAATTGCAGCGAAGAATACGCTGGTCTCTGCAGTCTCTTCCTCTTTCTCACTTGGGGCATTTTGGGTTTCCTCTGGATGCAACACTTCAGGAGCGCTTTCATCTGGAATATATTGAGGGAAGAAATCTTCCTCGCGATCTGGACGAGAATACTCGTAAGGACCTCTATAAACAGTTGGTATTTCACCAGGCCAGTTACCGTGAATACGCTCTACTGGAGTAGACCATTCTAAGGTGTTTGCTTGCCAAGGATTTTGTTCAGATTTCTTTCCTTTGAAAATGCTATAGAAGAAGTTCCAAATGAACAACAACTGAGCAGCACCTGCAACTATTGCAGAAACTGTGATCAATTTATTTACGTCCATCCATACATCAAATTCTTTAACCAAAGTAAATTGATAGTAACGACGAGGTACACCAGCCAATCCCATAAAGTGCATTGGGAAGAATACCAAGTACGCGGTGATGAATGTCAACCAGAAGTGGAAATAACCCAAGGTTTTGTTCATCATTCTACCATACATTTTAGGGAACCAGTGATAGATACCTGCGAACATACCGAAGATAGCTGCAGATCCCATTACCAAGTGGAAGTGGGCAACTACGAAATAACTATCGTGTAATTGAATATCCAAGGCAGCATTACCTAAGTAAATACCAGTCAAACCACCAGAGATAAAGAACGATACCAAACCAATGGAGAATAACATCGCTGGATTAAAGCGCAAGTTACCTTTCCATAATGTGGTCAAATAGTTGAATGCTTTTACTGCAGAAGGTACTGCAATAATCAATGTTAAAATCATAAATACTGAACCCAAGAATGGATTCATACCTGTGATAAACATGTGGTGACCCCATACGATGAATGACAAGAAAGAAATACCCATCAATGAAATGATCATCGCAGTATAACCGAAGATAGGCTTACGAGCGTTTGTTGAAATCACCTCAGATGTAATACCCAATGCTGGCATCAAAATGATGTATACTTCAGGGTGACCCAAGAACCAGAATAAATGCTGGTACAATACAGGACTACCACCGATGTTTTCCAATGCACCTACTCCCTCTAAATAAATATCACTTAGGTAGAAGCTCGTACCAAAAGAACGGTCAAAAATCAAGAACAAGGCAGCTCCCAACAATACAGGGAACGATAATAAACCAAGGATAGCGGTGAAAAAGAAAGCCCAAATAGTTAAAGGCATTCTATTCATGCTCATACCTTTAGTACGCATGTTCAATACAGTTGAAATATAGTTAATACCTCCTAAAAGAGAAGATACAATAAACAAAGCAATTGCAGTTAACCATAAGGTCATACCTAAACCAGAACCTGGCATTGCTTTCTCTAAAGCACTTAATGGAGGATAAACTGTCCAACCACCTGATGCAGGACCGGTTTCAACACCCACAGAGATCAACAATACAACAGAACTAGCGAAGAAGAACCAGTAGCTCAACATATTCATCATTGGAGATGCCATATCTCTAGCACCTAACTGCAATGGAATAAGTAGATTACTAAACGTTCCACTCAAACCCGCGGTCAATACATAGAATACCATGATTGTACCGTGAATGGTAACCAAACCCATATAAAAATTGGGATCCAATTTGCCATCAACGGCCCATTTTCCCAATAATGTTTCTAATATTCCAAATTGTTCATCGGGCCATGCCAATTGCAAACGGAATAACAATGACATAATCATACCAACCATACCCATAATAATACCTGTAATCAGGAATTGCTTGGATATCATTTTGTGGTCCATCGAGAACACATACTTGCTGATGAAACTCTCCTTGTGGTGGTGATCAGCGTGATGGTCTGCGTGTAAAGCTGCTGTGCTCATATGCTTTGTCTTAATTTATTTATTTTAATGCTACTGTTGGGGTAGTAGTTACTGTTGCCGAATCTGTAGTTGCTGGAGCTGCTGGTGCCGCTGGAACTGCTGGTGCCACAAAAGGAGCTTGTGTTGCTAACCAAGTTTGGTATTCCGCTTCGCTTCCTACAACTGTTACTTTAATTTTCATATTGTAGTGTGCACCACCACAAATTTTATTGCAATACAAATAGTAATCAAACTCTTTGTTTCCTTTGATTTCACGTGCCTGAGCCGTGGTCATCGTAGGTGTAAATGCAAATTGTGTTGGCATACCTGGTACACAGTTCATTTGCACACGGAAATCAGGCATGTAAGCGGAGTGAATTACATCACGCGCTCTGAATTTGAAAACATAAGGTTTATCCTTTACGAGAACTAACTCTGTCGTAATCTTGTCATCAGAAGCTTTGCCGTTGAAGAATTCTTTATCTTTTTGGTATTCAGCAATTCTGGATAAAGCAGTTTTCTTACGCTTTAGATCTTTCTCTAATTGACGCTCATAAGCACCGCTAATTGCATCGTTGTACTGATCTTTGATCGCTTTGAAATCTTCGGGGTACGTTCTGTTCAAACCAGTAGAAACCATACGATCGTATTTAGCTTTCCAAACTTTGATACTGTCAGAAGCTGTTTCTTGTTTCACTTTTAGCTTTGCAACTTCACCTTCTAATTCAGCAATTAATTCTTTAACTGCACCATCTTCAGCAATACCCAATGGGTTGGTTCCTGAAATGAAGTTGAAATTAGAATTCCCCAATTCTTTGTCATCACCCGCATAACGAGCTTTCCAACCAAATTGATATGCGAATACTTCAATTTCTTGACTTTCTTTAGGGATTTCTGTAGTGATTTTAGACCAAGTATTGAAACCTCTTAAAACTAAAAACGTTAAAACAATCGAAGGAACAATGGTCCAAATTACTTCCAATTTGTTGTTGTGGAAATAATACAACGCTTTACGCTTCTCGCTGTAGCGGTATTTAAACATGAAATAAAACAACAATACCTCTGTAACAACAAATACGAAGAAGGTAAATCCAAACGTCCAATAGAACATAGAATCGTAGGTTGAACCGTGCTCTGATGCAGAGTTACCCAACATCAAGTATTTACCATGGTATTTCAACTCGTACCAAACACCGATCATACCTAGGATCAAAACAATGATACCTACATACGCATTTACGTTGTTCCAGCTTACGATAGTTTTTCCAGTTATCTTTTCGGTTAAAGATCCAATATCAAATGCTCTGGCAACAACCAAAATCATTAATAGGATCAACACCACAGTTAAAATGGAAACCCAATCAAAATTCGAAATGCTGAACTCTTTGGGGGGCTCGATCACGTCGCTCGCAGCTAATGCAAACAAAGGGGTAAGTACTGTAAACAACAGTACCAACGTCTTTTTGATTAACGAGTTGTTCAAAACTCTTAGGGTATTAAATTTCATCTTTAAAGACCAATTGCGGTTTGGGGCACAAATTTAACGTATACTGACTTTAAAAAACTATGCTTTTGAGAGATTTTTTTAAAAAGTCAAACAAATATTCTTAGAATTAAACCAAATAAGTCTATTTATTCACTATAAATCAACGGGTTGCATTTGCAAATAAAATTGCAATTTCCTCAAATTCCTTCACACTCAATTGCTCTGCGCGTTTACCCATCCATTCTTCCGGAATTTTAATTCCATTCTCTCCGTTAAGTAAGGGTTTCAGTGCGTTAGATAAGGTTTTCCTCCGTTGAGAAAATGCTTGCTTTACAACTACCTTCAAATTTCGAAATGTATAGTCTTTATTTTGTTCGTTCCAACAACAATCTATTACGCCACTTTTTACCTTGGGAGGTGGATTGAATGCATCCTCATCTACAGTAAACTCGTATTTACAGTCAAAATACGCTTGCAGCAACACACTGGTTATTCCATAATCCTTATTCCCATGTCCCGATGCCAATCGTTCTGCCACTTCTTTTTGAAACATACCCGCGAATTGAACTACTTTGAAATTTATACCCGTCCCCTCTTCCAATACCTTAAATACAATCTGAGTACTGATGTTGTAAGGATAGTTGCCAATAACGGCAATTCGACCTGATAAGCCCAAAGAATTTATGTCCATCCTCAAAAAATCACCTTCTATAACCCTCAATCCTTGCGACCATTCTGCCGAATTCAAATACGCTACCGACTCCGAATCCAATTCAATACAAACCAATTTTTCCCTCCACTTCTCGTATAAAAATCGCGTCATAACCCCAGTTCCTGGACCAATTTCAATTACGCCATCTAAGGTCTGATCATTTAATAAATCAGCAATGCGTTCCGCTACCGATAAATCGGTTAAAAAGTGTTGTCCCAAGTGCTTCTTGGCCATCACTCCTTCCGAGTAACTCGGTCTTTTGTGTTTAAAATTTTTCATTTTAATTCCGTCGCAATATCTTAATTAATCCAACCTTAATGAGCTACAAAGTTCTTATAGTTTTATCCAGAAACAATGATAGTTTTATTCAGAAACAATGCTCAATATTATCATACTTTCAGAATATGCCAAATGCAATCCCATTAAATCCAAATCATTCAGTTTATCCCCAATGAATCAGATAATGCTTAGTTACCGTTTCCTTTAAGGCATCTAAATTATAATTATCAGAAGCCTCTGCAACATCGCACACTCTGCCATCCTTCTTCAAAATTCGAATACCCCCACCTTCACTTTTGTAAGCATGATTTTCTAATATTCCCGTTTTAACAAAAAACGTGGATATTACTTCGTGCGAAAATCCCAATCGATTCGACGCGGAAGCAGAAGCCTCAAATATATCGGCATCCGAAAATTCATCCTTCGATATTTTTACACGGGGAAGTCTTCGATTCAATAAGCTTTGACTTAATACCCGCAACACAGAATCTTCGTGAAACTGCCACTGTTTAACGCTCGACATGATATCGATATCGTCTAGAACTAAAAACAAATCCAACGCCTCATCGTCGAACGAATTTTCATCCACTCGGTTCATTAGAAAATGTAAAAGTGGGTGATAATTGCCCAATCCATGACCCTCCAAGGCTAATTCCCTTGCTCGTTGTAAAATCGACACCAACAGTGCATCGGCCGAAATCACCGTTTTATGAAGATAGACTTGCCAATACATCAACCTACGTGCAATTAGAAACTTCTCAACGCTGTAGATCCCTTTTTCTTCAACTACTAGATTTCCATCTTTAACATTGAGCATATGAATAATTCGGTCTGCTCCAACAATCCCTTCGCTAACTCCAGTGTAAAAACTATCTCGAAGTAGATAGTCCAAACGATCCATATCCAATTGTCCCGATATAAGTTGCCCTAAAAACGGTTTTTTGTATACATTGGTAAAAATTTCAATAGCCACGGTTAAACGTCCCCCGAAAAAATCATTCAAACGCTGCATAATTCGAATGGAAATTTCCTCGTGATGTACGCCTTGAATCAAGGTATGTTCAAGTGTGTGAGAATAGGGGCCATGTCCGATGTCGTGCAATAAAATGGCTAGAGCCGTTCCTTCTGCCTCAGAATCCGAAATATCTACCCCCTTTCTACGCAAAGTTTCAATAGCTTGTAGCGTTAAATTCAAAGCACCCAGGGCATGATGAAACCGCGTATGTGTAGCTCCTGGATACACCCATTCACTCATTCCGAGTTGTCGAATTCTTCGTAAACGTTGAAAATAGGGATGTTGGATCACATCGTAAACCAAACCGCTGGGCAAGGTTAAAAATCCATGCAACGGATCATTGATGATTTTATTTTTATTGGTTTTGGGGGATGTGAGGTCAGTTTTTAAAGTCATAATTAGTTGAAATCGCGACGGTTCGCGAAATACGTACAAAAATATCCCGCTTTTATCGGAAATATCGCAAATCTACAATCAAATATACCCATGTTTTTACCATATTTGCTAGGTACATGCAAATCTTTACCCATATTGACCCATCCCAATTTAGCTCACTCTATTTGATTTGTGTGCTCATTATTGCCCATCTAGCGGCATTGTCGCAGCCCCAATTAATCCATTACTTCGTTTTTAGTTCCAAACAGATACGTGAACAACGTGAATATTTCCGGCTATTTACTCCATTTTTAGCACATGCAGGTTGGTTGCATTTAATCATGAACGCAATAGGAATCTATTATTTTGCACCACTGGTCGATTTGCATTGGGGACCCACGGTTTTAACCATTATTTTTGTACTTTCTGTTTTTGGTGGTTCGATATTTTCGTTAATTCTAAGGCGATCCGATGATGATTATCAAAGTTTAGGCGCTTCTGGAGGAGTTAGTGGATTACTCATGGCCTCGTTTTTCTTGGAACCCCATTTATCGGTTGGAATTATTTTTATACCGGTTGCCATTCCAGCCTATATTTTCGGTATAATTTTCACTTGGGCAAGTATTTTAATGAGTCGAACTCAGGATCGAAATCGCATTTCCCACGAAGGACATTTAGGTGGACTATTTTTCGGAGGAATTGTAGCTGCGGCATTATTAGGATTTCAAATGCCTATTACCGAATTAAAATGGCTGCTATACCTTGGATTACTTCCAGCCGGTGCATACGTAATATTGCACGGATTGGGCTGGATTAAAAATTAGAAATTGTGCCCAGTACTGGATTCGAACCAGCAAGTCTTGCGACACCACCCCCTCAAGATGGCGTGTCTACCAATTTCACCAACTGGGCTTAGACATATCAGTGCAAAGATACAAAAATCAAATAATCAACATTGCATCTCCGTAGCACAGAAAGCGATATTTTTCTTTAATTGCTTCTTTGTAAACTTCATCCATAAAATCTGTATCGGTATAGGCACAAGCCATCATATACAATGGAGATTCTGGTTGATGTAAATTGGTAATGAATGCATTCGCAATATTGAAATTATGGGGAGGGAAAAGAAATTTATCCGTCCATCCTTCTCCTGGATTCAAAGTAGCACTTGAACTAACAGAAGACTCCAAAGCGCGCATTACCGAACCACCTACTGCCACTACTCTATTTTTGGTGGAAATAGCTTGGTTTACAGTATCGCAAGTTTCAGGTGTGATGCGGTAGTATTCGCTGTCCATTTTGTGTTTGGTCAAATCTTCCACCTCAACCTCACGGAATGCACCCAAACCTAAATGCAATGTCAACTCAGCAAATTTAATACCTTTGATATCCATACGCATCAGTAATTCACGCGTAAAATGCAATTGTGCAGCAGGCGCAGCAACCGCACCAACATTCTTAGCAAACAACGATTGATACCAAGACTCATCCTCTTCTTTTACCGTTCTATTGATATACTTGGGGATGGGGGTTTCACCTAATTTTTTAATTACACGATCAAACGCCTCATCATCTCCATCAAAAAGGAAACGAATAGTTCTACCTCGACTGGTTGTATTGTCTACCACTTCGGCTACCAAATCATCGTCGCCAAAGTACAACTTATTTCCTACACGAATTTTTCTAGCGGGATCTACCAATACATCCCACAAACGAAGCTCATGATTTAGTTCTCTTAGAAGAAATACTTCAATTTGAGCACCGGTCTTTTCTTTTTGACCGTACATACGCGCTGTAAACACTTTGGTATCGTTTACAACAAATACATCGTCTTCATTAAATATATCCAACAAATCGTGGAATTTGCGGTGTTCAATTTTTTGAGTTTTGCGATCTATTACCAACAAACGTGCATCGTGGCGAGTTTTCAAGGGTTCTTGTGCGATCAACTCTTCTGGTAACTCAAATTTAAACTGCGATAATTTCATAAGTATGTAATTCCCCTAAATTGGGGTGCAAATATAACTCATTTTTATTCGTTCCCGTTTTTTTCAATTTGAAAAAGGTTAACTTTGCAGCATGAAACAAATTGCAGTTATCGGTGGTGGAACCATGGGGAACGGTATCGTTCACGTTTTTGCTCAGAACGGATACAGTGTAAATCTCATCGACGTAAAACAAGAAATGCTCGATAAAGCAATGGCTACCATCAGTAAAAACATGGACCGCCAAGTGGCAAAAGAAGCCATTACAGAATCTCAAAAATTAGAATCTTTGGCGAGAATCGCTTGTTTCACCGATCTAAAGTCTGGAGTTGAAAATGCAGATTTAGTAGTAGAAGCCGCTACAGAAAACATCAATATTAAACTTCAAATCTTCCGCGACTTAGATCAATTCACCCCTGCAAATTGCATTTTGGCATCCAATACTTCCTCTATTAGCATTACTAAAATTGGCAGTGTTACCAGTCGTCCCGACAAAGTAATTGGAATGCACTTCATGAATCCCGTTCCAGTTATGAAATTGGTAGAAGTGATTGAAGGTTTTAAAACGGATAAAGCCATCACAGAAACCATCATGGACTTATCTAAAAAATTAGGCAAAATTCCTGCATTAACTCAAGATTATCCAGGTTTCATCGCTAATCGAATTTTAATGCCCATGATCAATGAAGCAATCCATTCTTTACATGAAGGTGTAGCTGGAGTAACTGAAATTGATACCATCATGAAATTGGGAATGGCACATCCAATGGGGCCCTTGCAATTGGCGGATTTCATCGGTTTAGATGTTTGTCTAGCGATATTAAATGTACTACATGATGGATTTGGAAATCCTAAATATGCACCCTCTCCTTTGCTCATAAACATGGTAACTTCTGGGGATTTAGGAGTAAAAAGTGGAAGAGGCTTTTACGATTACAGTCATGGAACCAAAGAATTGGTTGTGGCGCCAAATTTCAAGTAATTACAAATTGGTTTTCTCCATTTGATTTTTGCTCTCCCAAGGTAAGAAAAAATCATGCAATGATTACTCGATTACCTTCGACTTTAATCCACGACTCATATTTAATGTTCAGTTCCTGGAGTTTCAATTCCAAATCTCTGAATTCTTGATCGTCTAACATCGTGTTAATGATCATTTTACCATTTGGAGACAATACCGATTTAAACGATTCAAGTTGAGCTAAACTATAATTGGGTGAGAGTTCGTTCACAAATAAATCGACAATTAACAAGGAGTATTTCCAACCGTTTTTTCGCGCTTGATTCACATAATCAAAAGCATCAGAATGCACCAACTTTACACCCCGGGTATAAAAGTGTTTTGATGCTAATTCAATAACCTTTTCATCAGCATCCACCCCCACAATTTCTGCGTCATTTGAATAATCTTCATGTATGATTTTTGCCGCACTACCTCCACCGTATCCCAAAATCAAAACACGACTAAAATCACCTCCACTTGAATGTACTCGATTTAATGCACCTTTCATTACTTTGTGCAGTGTTCCAAAAGAATAATTGACTCGATCTGCGTCCAATAAAAGTTTTCCGCGATATAGGGTTAATTCCAAACCGTGGTTTAAATTACCTTGCGTTCTGTACAGAACAATGGGCCATAAATAACTTCTGAATTTAGCAAACCTAGTTGATTCCATATTCTTGTATTTTTGCGGTGTTTCAAAATTTATTCCAACTGCACGTTTTTATTAAACTAATAATCGTTACTAATTTGAATAACATATTCTTAAATGAATCTAAAACATTTGTGAATTTTTACTCCAAAATATGAAATCCAAACCGAATTTACCAAAAATACTTTTGGCTTCACAATCCCCAAGAAGAAAAGAAATACTTTCTATGGCTGGTTTTGAATTTGAAGTTGTTTCCATTCAGGCTGATGAAGACTTCCCCACAGAACTAAAAGCATATGAAATTTGTGATTACTTGTCGCTTCATAAATCCCAGCATTTTATTCATGAAATTCCGGAAAACCACATTTTAGTAACAGCCGATACTATTGTTTGGATTGATAATGAAGTACTGAATAAGCCAGCAAACGCAGAGGAGGCTCAACAGATGCTCCGAAAACTAAGTGGCAAAACCCATACGGTTTACACGGGAGTTACCCTTCGCAATGCCGAGAAGTGCCATACATTTCACGATTCGACACAGGTCGAATTCTATCCACTAACTGAAGAAGAAATAGATTTATATATACAAAACTGCCGACCTTTTGATAAAGCCGGCAGTTATGGTATTCAGGATTGGATGGGAACTGTGGGAGTAAAAGGCATCCAAGGATGTTTTTACAATGTTATGGGTTTCCCATCTGCAAAATTTTATCGAGAATTGAAATCCTTTTTGAGTTACTTGTAAGTTGCTGCTAGTTCTAGTGCTGCTTTTGCATTAACCAATCCGCTGCTTACGCACAAATCGCTGAATTTTACTTTCTCTTTCTTAGTATGGGGACGGATTACTTTCTTTTCCAATTTAACGCTTGATTTCATTAAAATTTCTTTCATTTGAACAGCGGTTAAATTAGGATAACGACTCCAAACCAATGCAGCAACACCTGAAACTACCGGTGCAGCCATACTAGTTCCGTCGAAATATTCGTATTTGTTATTGGGAATTGTGCTGTAAATATCTTGACCAGGCGCGAATAAATCTACATTATTCTTACCATAATTCGAGAAATCCGTTGCCAATTTTTTACGCTCAGGTTGACTTGCTCCAATTTCAATCCAATTGGCTGCAAAGCGCTTACCACCCCACAAAGAATCATTAGGGAAGTTACCTGTAATATCATTGTCTTGACCACTATTTCCTGCTGCGTGTACTAACAAAACACCTTTAGCTTCGGCATAAGCTACTGCACTATCTACAATATTTTTATCCCAAGAATATCCCTTACCAAAACTCATATTGATGATTTTAGCACCATTATCTACAGCATAGCGAATACCGTTTGCAACGTCTTTATCTCTCTCGTCGCCATCTGGAACTACTCGAACCACCATGATTTTTGCATTATCTGCAATTCCATCGAATCCTACGTTATTACCACGTGTTGCTGCAATAATTCCGGCAACGTGAGTCCCGTGAGATGCATCGGGTCCAATTACGTTATTATTTCCATAGATACGTTGAGAAGAGTTTGAATAATCATCACCCACAATTTTACGAGAATCAAAATTGGGATTATAGTGGAAATTAGCTCTTGCTTCTACATGATTTAATTGATCTTGAAGCTCATTTTTTACACTTAAAAAGCTCTCACCATTTTTGGATTTTTTCATTCCTTTTGCCAAGCTTTTAGCAATAGCATCTGCCAATGGATCTTCGATACTAGCCGCTTCTAAATCTTCAGCATTTGGATCTTCCTTGCCCGTTGCAGTTTGGATTTTATTCAAAGCTTCTACCATCATGTTTAACTGTTTTGACATTCCGCCCCAACGCTTTTGCTCTTTGGTAACATCCGCCTTTAATTTTTGATACAGAGCATATTCAGAACTATTCTGATCGATAGTTGCTGCGTCTAAATTTTCAAACTTTTTACTCAATTTCTGATAAACACGAACACTTTCCAAGTTATCTGCGCTTACCATTCCTCCATCAGCACCACCAATGAAGTTCCAACCGTTCACGTCGTCAATGTAACCGTTCTTATCGTCATCGATTCCATTACCAGGAATTTCATCAGAATTTACCCAAATTACATCTTTCAAATCTTCGTGGTTCACATCTGTACCACCATCAATTACTGCAACTACAACAGGCGTTGAGGCATTTTTTGCCGCTGTTGATTGGTATGCTTCATACAATGAGATACCCATGTTTTTTTTGCTTGGTGTGCTGTAATGCCAATCTGTAGCTGGCTTTTTCCCTTGTGCCCCTAATGACATAAACATCAAGGCAGCACCAAACATTAAGCTATATTTTTTCATTTTCATAGTGAATTTCAATAAAGTCAAATTTATTATTTTTTCGGGGGATGTCTATACAGTGGTTTCCTTTTTTCGACAGAATACCATGATACTCACCGATTTAAATGGAACTTTCGTCGTATCGTTATTAAAAATCCATTTTCTTAAAAACTGCTGCAATGGCTTCCATTTAATCACATCCATAGGCGCCATAACGTAATGAGTATCTATAATTTCAAATCCAGAATCCTCCAACAATTTATGTATTCTTTTCTTCGTATAAATGCGAGCTAACGCCCAACGCTCATGCAAAGGTCGGGGCAACCAAGAAAAAAAAGGCACCCGATTCCAAGGCAATAATGGTAAACTGGCCCCATGCGTTTCAAAAATCCACCATTTATTGGGCACAGAAATCGCACAAAGTCCACCATCTTTAAGCGAACCTGCGTAGTTCTTTACCGCATCTTCCGTTGGTAAGTGCTCAATTACTTCAAAACTTAAAACACGATCCACTTTGGGCTCAAACGGACCTGCCGTAATATCTCTGCAAACAAATTCGGAGTTTTGAACGCCCAATTCATTTTTTAAGCGATTAAAGTCGCCTTCATGTTGATTGGTATACTCTAAACCATAGGTTTTAGAAAATTTCCCGGATAAAGGCAAAACAGTATTCCCATTTCCGCATCCAATTTCTAAAAAATCAAATTGCTCACCAAAGAACCCTGGAAATTGATTCAAGATGCGAATTCTGCGTTGCACCAACAAGTCGTTCGCATCAGCAGGTTTCCCTAAATAATGTCCTTCTTCAAAAAGTGTTTTATCTACCCTATTCGTATTACTCATGCTATTTTACAATCCTTTTTGCACTTTGATGTTAGTTAATTAAAGCAACACCCTATTATTTATTCCAACCATTTTAGTATCTCCATGTTCAACGCTCAGTTATGACATCCTCGTAATTGATTTCATCATGATTGTTGTTTCAAAATTGATCAAATTAACCCCATTTATTTTTGAGATTGAAAATAATCCTTCGACCAAAAATCCAAATATGGGCCAAAAAATTAGATAACGCCCCATAGTGCTTACTTAAAATGGCATATCGTTCTTTCCATGCTTTTTTGGTGTGCTCATAGCTACTACCACCTACCTCAAACTTAGAAACTACCATTGCAAATCGATGCGTTGTTGGCTTCTTTTTTAAGATTTCAATTACCCAATCTACATCAGCAGCTAATCGATACTGAGTATTGTAGAAAGGCGCCCAATCCTTTTTGGCAATAAAACTCTGATGACAAATATTCATTCCAAATCGAAAACTATTCGGACCCAATTTAGCAGGAAACGGCTGGGGTTTTTTCTCGCTAATTAATCCTAAATTATTTCCCTCTGTATCAACAAAATAAGTATCCCCAAAATAAACGTCTGCGGGATATGAATGCATTTCCTGAATAATGGAATTGAGCACTTGTGGACCTTCCAAACGATCACCGGAATTCAAAAACCAAAGATAATCACCCGTAGCGTGTTGAATGCCTTTATTCATGGCATCGTATATTCCTTTGTCTTTTTCAATGATGAGTTTTTGGAAATGATGCGCATTTTCTCGCAACCATTCTGCTGAGCCATCGTTGGAATTCCCGTCAACCACAATCCATTCTATGTTTTCCAAAAAAGGAAAACCGTCGGAAGAAATCACCGAATCTACGGTGGCTTTCAATCCACGTAGATTATTGTAATTGATGGTGATTAACGATATTTTCAATTTCGTTTTAAGGTTTACCTATAACTAAGCAGCTTTTTCTTCTGAAGATTGTTCTTTCAATTCTTTGAACAACATTCCCAAAAAGCCTAATAAAATAAGGATAGATGTACCCAATTCAACATTAACGAACAAACTTCTGTCTGCTGGTTCATAGCGCCATTCAATTTGGTGTTTCCCTGGTTCCACCTCTACAGCACGAAGAACATAATTCACTCGCAATGCCGTTGCTGGTTTGGAATCGACAAACACCTTCCAACCACCATTCTTTTCATTGTAGTAAATTTCAGAGAATACCAATAAAGCCTTTGATTTATTGCTACCTTCATAGCGAATGGTATCACTAGAATAGGTTGTCTGAGCATACTGATCCGCAGAGTCATGTTGATATACCAAAGTCGAAGGTTTATTGCTTTCAGCCGATTCAACTACTGCTACACGTCTCAAATTTAATCGATTAACCTGATCCAATGCGGTTTTTGCATTGTCGGCCTGAGAAACAGAATCCACCAACCACACGTGTCCATAATTGGTATTTCGGGGGATAATTTCCTCTTTTCCTGCTTTATCCATACTCAAAACATATTTGCAATTCAGCATGTCGAGAACATTATTTTGGAAGATTACATCTGAACTCAATTGAGCGCCGTTTCGGGTAATACCAAAACTGATAATATCTTGGTAACGACTCAATTTAGCTGGGTGATAGCCACCCACATT
>CAYPYX010000017.1:33766-40380 GCA_964415065.1 uncultured Rhizobium sp. | reverse complement strand
CTGTGCATTCCAATATTACTTGAACGCGATTGCCTTTTTTTGCCATGATTAGATTTTTCCTTTCTTAAACAGGTTATTCAAACAGGCTGCTACGCCTTTTTTATCAATGGTTTTGATGGTGCTTGTAGATACTTTCAATGTAATCCACTCACCAGTCTCCTCGATAAAGAATTTCTTCGTCTGTAAATTCGGATAGAATCTACGCTTGGTTTTCTTATTCGAGTGAGATACGCGATTACCTTTTAACGCTTTTTTACCAGTTAAATCACAAACTCTAGACATAGTTTTTGGGGTTGCAAATATAGTGAAACAATTCGAATTATCAAAAAGGATTAAAAATTAAGTTCATTTTTTTGGGATATTTTTTACTGCCAAAGCAAATATTAGCATCCACATCCCGGCTTGGCGTTCCAAAATACTCTCAAACATCGAAGCCATAATCAAACAAGCAACTAAAGCAAACACTAATGAGCGGATCGAGTTGATTCGATTCGCCGTTTTTTCATCTCCCATTTCGATGGGATTTTCTTGCAAATTAGGACTTATAAGAACTTGGTTTTTCGTGTTTTGGGATACCCTAAAAACGTGCCACAAATATACTAAAATAAAACCGATTATGCACCATCCATATTCCGCAATCCATTGAATCCATTGATTGTGAGGTCCTATTCTATTTTCTGCTCGTAAACCTGAACCAATCGTTTTATACGCTTGTTGATGCATTTCATTGAATCTACATGGTCCAACACCTAAAACCGGATGCTCCTTAATTAAATGAACTCCCGCTTTCCACGACTCCCAGCGCTGCCCGAAACTCTTGTGGTTTAAATCATCACCTTGAACAACCGCCGACAAATCTTCCCATGTGTTAATTAACCGATTTCGAATGCTCGATAACGACAAAATTAACGTTACAACCACCATCATGCCCAAGAGTACCCACTTTTTTGAAATCGAACGAATATCCCCCGAAAACAAAAATAAAGCTCCTACCCAAAACGACAATAGACCGGTTCTTGCCGATAAAAAATGCAATCCTAAAAACAACAATACCATCTCCGTTTGAATCATCCAACGGCCGTCCTTTTGAAACAATTCATTTCGGTACAGAAACAAAGTAAAAAGCAATTGCATAGCAATTATCAGACTGAATTCAATGTGATATACCCTTGAAAACAAGGGCATGGGCTTGGATTCCAAGATCATTGCCGAATAAAATCGATGATGCGACAAGTACTCCAACGAACTCGCTATTACCATCCAAATCAATGGGATATTCAATGTAGGTCGTAACCAATTCAGATCTTTTTTGAAGTTCCTTGCATCCATTCCAGCAAACAACCATCCCAAAAAAGGAAGAAAAAACATTGGCAAGAAATTCTTGATCACTTTGATTCCCGAAGGTGAACATCCATGATACCACTCCACTCCCATCATACCGACAAATAATATGGCGGACCAGATTATTACTGCCGTCTCATTTCCCCTATTTAAGCGTTCAGATTTACTGTTTGAAAATGTGCTGAACACACCTAACACATTGGGCTTTAAAAAGTAAGTTAACGATATCAACAATAGCAAGCCCATGGAAATGGACGCCACTGCTGGCGATATATGTAAACTCAACATCGACAAGGCAAACAGTGCAATGATAACTCGTTGGAACTGCATGTAAAATTTGCTAAATAGAACGTTTGTTTGTCGAAATAGTTAAAAGTACAGTGAATTACTTCGGCACAGCGTATCGCACACGCACTTGAGCTGAGGAATCTGTGATGCCTAATTTCTCCGCTAAATATGGAGTAATCTGTACAGTGGAATTGTTTTTTATTGACGGCTTACCTTGACAAACGGCATAAACTACTTGATTCGTAACAGGATTTATTATCGCAACAATCTGATTTTTCTTCAATTCAGAAATCCAAATAAAAGCACGAGTCATTTCACTCTTACTCATATCAGTTGCCAATTTCGCGGTATATGTAGCTTCTTTTTCCGTGTATTTCAAACGACTTCCTTGGGAACCCGCTTCAATTACTCCACCCTCTTTATTGGGTACCTCTACTTTATTTGGACCTTCTTGTTTGGAATCATTTTTGACTTCAGACTTGTTTTCAGACTTGGATGGATCTGATTTTGGGAGAGTCTTTACATCGGCTTGTGACTTGTTCGCATCCGTTTTTCCACCTTGACTCGAATTGGGATTTGTTGGATTCCCCTTTAAGGGCTCTGAAGGATTATTAGGTGTTTTTACAGGGGACACATTGTCTTGCATTTCAGAAGGAACGCTTGGAACACTTACGGGATTTACACCTGGAACCCACAATTCTTGTCCCACCTTTAAATCATTCCCTACCAATTCATTCAATTCGCGGATAACAGAAACTTTGGTATTATATTTTTTTGCAATAGCGTACAGCGTCTCTCCTTTTTGAACCACGTGCTTCGTTTTAATCAAGTCTTCTTGTTGGGTATTAGCTTCGGCATTTTTTGCTTTAATGATGTTGGTTCTTACTACGCGAATTTTCATACCAGGTCTCAACACATCTACACCAGGATTCATTTCCTTAAGCTCGCCGATTGTCATATTGTAATCGCGTGCTATCCGGTACAAATTTTCACCTTTTTTAACAATGTGAGTCCCTTTGGTACGCAAGGTATCTGTTTTAGGGGAACCTTGTACAACAGGTGCCGCAGAACTATTCGTGGTACTTTGAGATTGTCCACGAAGTGCAAAACCTGCAATTAAAAAAGTAAACAGCCATCCTGCTTTCATCATACTTTCAAATTTAGTTTTCAAACTCCTTTAAATTATGCGCAGATATCCACACAAATAGCAATAAAATCAGGTTCGTACAATTTAAACGACTTTTAATTCAATCTACCAACGAAGGCAAGGGCATCAATCTTCCATTTTCCAAGTAACACCATTCATCGGCCATGTATTTTGCCACATCCAGATTATGTGTAATAAAGATATAAATTAGCCCCTTTTGCTTTTGGAGTGCAACCAATAAATCCAAAATCTGTTTCTGAATTAACGGATCCAATGCCGCTACTGCTTCATCTAAAATGAGTATTTCGGGTCGAGTGGATAGAGCTTTGGCAATGCACAGTCGCTGCCTTTGTCCTCCGCTCATTTGATCCGGTTTCTTATTAATTAACGTTTCATCAAAACCCACATCCTCTAAAATTCGAACAGCCAATTCCATACGTTGATTTTCACTGTCGCCTTGTCGGGTTAATTTTAAAATTTCCATAATGGATTCTAAAGATGTATGACGACGATTTAATGAACTATAAGGATCTTGAAAAACCATTTGGACCCCAGTTGGAGGGTTTCGGGGGATGTCTTTTCCATTTATAGTTATTTTTCCAGATTCGGGACGTTCCAAACCCACTAATAATTTGGCCAAAGTTGACTTTCCTGAACCTGAAGTTCCGATTACAGCAAGCGTTTGTCCTGCCGACAACTCCACACTAAAGTCCTGAAGTGCATGAATGGAATTTCCTTTCTGCCTGTATATTTTATTCAATTTCTGAATCGAGATCTTAACCTGACTCAAAGGTAATTTTTCGTGTTTTGATTGTGGAACTGCATCGAGCAGTTCTTTGACATAAGGTTCTGGATTTTGAGATAAAACTTCTTGAGTTGTGCCATATTGAACGAATTTCCCTTTCCTTAATACCGTTACATATTCGGCAAATTCATGCACTAAATCCAATTCGTGACTTACCCATATTACCGTTGAGCCCAAACTTTTAGCCAAATGAGTAAAATCGCGAATTACTTGTTTTCGAGAAAAATAATCCAATGCCGTTGTAGGCTCATCCGCTAAAATAAACTCTGGATTATGCAAAGTAGCCATAGCAATCATGACTCTTTGTCTCTGTCCACCACTTAATTCATGTGGATATGATTCGTAAATTCGATCCGCAATATTACCTAAACCTATTGCGTCTAATTTGTTGTAAATTTCTGTTTTTGAACCAATTAATGCGGATTCACAATGAATATCCCAAGATTCTTGCAGCTGAGCGCCACAGGTCATTTGAGGATTTAGTGCACTCATAGGTTCTTGAAATACCATTCCCAAATATTTGCCTCTAAATGCATTCCAATCCGAGGTAATAACTCGATATAAATCAGTACTCCATTTCGATTGAGGCAACATTGCTGTTCCGGAAACCGACAAATTGCTTTTTAACAATCCCATCAAACTTTTCAAAAGCAACGATTTGCCGGAGCCACTTTCCCCAATTACCGCATGAATACTGCCCTTATAGCAAGTAAGTTGATCCAATTCCAAAAGCATTTTATGATCTGCTTGAATCTTCAAGTTTTCAATCTTTAGCGCAATGGTTGATGAATTTGGGTTGGACATATTGATGGATTCAAAAATAATCAGGATTTCGAACAAATTGAAGAATAAAAAAAGCTGCCCCGGTTGGGGCAGCTTTAGAATTGCAAACCGAACTTACATATTCGGATACAAAAGATATCAAGTTAATTACTCAACCGACAGTCTGATTGGAATTTCTCTCCAAGATACAACGAATTGGCCTTTATTCTGTCCAGGAATCCAGCGTTTAGATGCTTTTAATACACGCTTTGCTTCCTCGGTAAATTCGGGACAACTCTTAGTTTCTTCAACCACTTGAATATTGGAGATTTTACCTGTTTTGTCAACAATGAATCGAAGAATTACTGAACCGTTGATCCCTTCGTCTTGACAACGAACAGGATACTGGAATGTACTTGCCACGTATTCACGGAATGCTGCTTCTCCACCAGGGAATGATGCTTTTACTTGAACATCGGCAACGGGTCCATCACCACCAGTATTGGTAATTGGTCCACCAGTACCATCTCCACCTAAATCCGGCAAAGTTGGATCGGTAATACCAGCTTGGGTTTTGGTACCTGTATTGCTAATAAATTCAGGAGGTGCAATATCATCGTCTTTAGCAGCGTTCTCATTAATTTTGGGAGTAACGTATTGTGTTGAAGCTACCGGTTCTGGTTCCTGTACCTTTGGAGGATCCTTCGGTTTATCTTCTTCCTTTTCGGGTTCTTCAATATCTGCTAAGTCGGTTACTATTGCAATCTTCTTTTTAGGCTTATCTTCTTCTTTACCAATACCATCGATGATGGAAGGTAAAGCTGAAAGAAAAATAGCAAATCCTGCTGCAGCAATAGTTGCTAAAGCTTGAGTACGTCTAAAATTCTTACGAATTTGATAGGCGCCGTAATCCTTGAAACGATCACCAAATACCAAATCCAATCGGGATTCAGATTCAGGAAGGTTCCAGTTGTTAAATACTCGTGTAAAAATGGATTCTGCCATAACCTTAAGATTTTAGTTTTTCGTCAATTTTCTTCTTTTCCAAAGGAGCTAATTCTTCTTCCACAATAAAGTATTTCGCTACTTGAGTAATCAGAAACTCATCCATCACGTCGATGATGTTTTCGTATGTTGCCTCTTTATCGTGTTTTACAAGAATAACCAAATTGGATTTATTGGTTGCCTCTTTTACCTTACGTTCTACTGCATTTTTCTTGGCGGTATCTCCTTCAGCTATTTTACTCATTTCCTCTTGGAGTTTTTTGAGTTCTTCTATCAAAGGACGATTACGTTCAATTAAAATTTTACGCAGACCGTTTTTCGTATAATCGGTTTCCTCAATCGCGGTTTCGTTTTTCAGTCCCCCGGAATAGTGGAAAATTCTATTATTTGCGGTTAAAATGATGGTCAAACCGTTTTTTACTTCGGGTTGTTTTACCAACGGGTCATTCTTATCTAACTTCTCTGGAAAAATCATTCTCAATACTTTTGGTTTTGAGAATGTAGAAGTCAATACGAAGAATGTAAGCAAAAGGAAAGCCAAGTCCACTAGTGGAGTCATGTCCACTCGGGTACTCTGCTTTTTGGCCCTTTTTTTGCCACCGTCGTTACCGCCACCGCCTTGTTGTATTTCTGCCATAACTTTTTATTATTCAGGGGCGCTTTCCAGCCCGGTTATCATTTGAAATTCTTTGATTCTAGCTTCGCGAAGAACTTGAATAACGTGTTGAACTGCGTCGTATTTTGCATTTGAAGCAGCTTTTATAGCTACTTGAATGTAATTCGACTTATCGAAGTCCATATTACGTAATTTAGCCTCTTCTTCGCGCTGTTTATAATCATTGTGCGCTTCGATCTTTGTAAAGTAAGCCCAATAATACAACTCGCTATTTTTAATTTTTGATGCTGCTGTATCGTAAGGAACTCCTTTTTGAGTGTATCCATTCCTTTCACCTGCTTCCATATCCACAAAACCTTGGAACTCACGAACGCTCAAACCTACGGGACCTACTCCGGCGAACTTTTTCATATCTTCTTCAGACATACCTGGGGCCTTAAATTGGTTCAGCATCTGCTTTACCACTTTGGCTTTTACGGTATTATTGGTGATATCTACGAAAGTTCTACCTTCTTCATCAATCATGATCAAAAATACCTGCTTAGGAATTTGCAATTCGGTGGTTGATGATGGAGGGTCTAATATAACAGGTTCGGGTGCTCTGAAACTGGAAGTCAACATGAAGAATGTTACCAATAGAAACGCCAAGT
>CAYPYX010000017.1:14240-33756 GCA_964415065.1 uncultured Rhizobium sp. | reverse complement strand
CCATTGGAGTCATATCCAATGCAGGAGTTGAGCGTGGCATTTTAATTTTTGGCATATTCTTCTATTTAATTTTAACTAATGCGTTTATAAAATAATTCGTTTATACTTTTTCTATTGAAAAGGTAAATGCGAATTATTCGTGATTTGCTTGGAAGTTAGAAACAATAGAATAACCCGCTTCATCCATAGCATGGGTCATACCATCGATACGATTTGAGAAGTAGTTATAACTTACAATCGCTAAAGTAGAACCAATGATACCGAATGCGGTGTTAATCAACGCTTCAGAGATACCCGTTGCCAACGCAGCAGTATCTGGAGAACCAGCATTTGCTAACGCCGCAAACGCACGAATCATACCCAATACCGTTCCGATCAAACCAACCAAGGTACCGATAGACGCCATGGTAGTAACAATCACCAAGTTTCTAGACAACATAGGTAATTCCAAACCAGTTGCTTCTTCGATTTCTTTTTCTATCGCTGCTTTCTTCTCGTCGCGAGTTAAACGATCATTTCCTTTAACGCTCTTGTAACGGATTAATCCGCTTTTTACAACTGCTGCCAAAGAACCTTTTTGAACGTCACAAGCTTTCATTGCACCATCTAAATCGTTGTTTGCTAACAAAGTTCTCAATTTAGCGATAAAATTACTTGCATTTCCTTTACCTGAAGCTGCTGCCAAAGTAATGAAACGCTCTAAGCTTACTAAAATAACAGTTACGTTTACTGCGATCAAGATAGGTACGATGAATCCCCCGCGATAAATGATACCCAAGATGTTCTTAGGATGTCCTTTTTCTAAAATTTCTTCAGGCTTTAAACCAGCGCCTTCGAAGTTTTCGGGTACACCCATGATGAATTTGAAAATGACAACACCTGTGATAAGTGCGATCAAAAGTGAAGCTCCAGCAAAGTACGTTGCGAAGACACTCTGTCCTGATTTGTTGTTCTGATTACTCATATTTTGATATTTGATACAAAAATGTTGCAATAATAAGTCCTATGTTGAGATTAAACAAGCAATAGACTCGCGAAAGACATTTGGTTTTGAACCTTTTTTGTGTGTTCCGCCAATTACTTAGTGTAATCTTAACAACAATTCAACGTAGTTCTTAGTGAGTATCTTTTGTGTGAGTCTTTTCAATTGCAGTCAATTTAACATGCTGACACATCACAATCAAACACCTATAATATTGATATATATTCCTTTACACAATACAAATACTCAAAACACTATGTTTGTCATACTTTTGTCATTGTAAATAATAAATGAAATGCTACCGAGATTGGTTGTGGCGGGAGTGGAAGTATTTTAACCACTACAAATAAAAAAAGGCAATCCGATGGATTGCCCTATGAAAAATCTTAACATAGATTTAACAATAGAAATATGTAAACCATTATTCTCCATCCAATGGTGGTGGTGGAGGTCTGTGTCCTCGAGGATGTTTGCCTTTGGGACGACGACCAGATTTTTTCAAATCCATTTCATTGGCTTTATCGATCAATAATTCTCTTATTTCACGTTCTACCCTTTTGACTTTAATCACTTTTGTCATGGGAATAACCTCACCCATTTTATTGGAATAATTCCGGAGTAATTCAACCTCTTTTTGTTGCAATGCCACTGCATCATTCAAGTATTCGCGCGCCTCGGTTTCACTCAAATTCTCCATATCTTTCTTGTACCATTTTTTACGAAATTCTCTTTTAGAATTACGTAATTCAAGTTGATACTGATCGTAAATAGGGAAAAATGCTTTCGCTTCTTTGTCGCTCAATGGAAGTTTTGATTTGAACAATTCTTCACGGTAATCTTTTAAAGCATCGATTTTCGACACATCAGAAGTATCGATTCGTTGAGCCTTAGCGGTCCAACCATTCAATAAAAGTATGGTGATCAGAAGTATATTTTTCATGGTTTGAATTCTAAAGAGTAACTTCATCAAAAATTGGGTCTTCCAACTCCAAAACAGTTAATCCATTTTTTTCTAATTCCACACTGCTCACTTTAGATTTTTCAGACATTTTTTTGAAGTCGAATTTTTCCGTTTTTAGGACATTAGATTCATCGGAATTTCCGATTAATTCATAGGTTACTTGTTGAGAAGGGGTTAATTCATCGATTTGAATTCCTTCCTTAGTGACCTCCGAATTGATAGAATTATCCTCTGCAACAGGAGTGGTAACCACTGCTTGGTCGATCATGGCATCAATGGCAACTGGTTTTTGGATGCTGTTCCAAATGAACCATGCGGATGCAACAGCCATTAAAGAAGCCACCATTCCAAACACGGTAGACCAGGGTATCATTTCTAAGAGACTTGGCTTCACCTTAGCAGCTTGATTTTCGCGATCAATTACGCGAGAATCACTGGGTATTTTGATTGTTTTTTCGGTTTTTTCGGGGGATGCGTTTGCGGAAATCACCGTATCTTGCTGATCCAAAATCACTGATTTTGTCGATTTTTGTTCTGCCATTTGAGAATTACGTTCATTCTCTTGGCTATGCATATCATGCAATAAATCCAATTCAGCGTCAGTAAAGGCATTTTCAAAATCACCAGTAGGAGAAGAAGCTTGTACCTCATTTTCAATAGGGTCTACTCCTAATTTTGCTGCACTGGTAATCGTTTCAATCTCCGTGATATGTAAGTTGTTTTCTCCGTTACTTACTGGGTTCGAGGATTTAGTTTGCTGATTTTCTTGGTGCATTTGTTCATGCAAACGGTCCAAATCTGCATCCGAGAAATATGGAGATACAACCGTTTCTGAAATCTCCATAGATTCAACTCTTTCCAAGTCTTCAATTGCACTAGTCAATTCTGACGACTGCATAATTTCCAACTCCTCTTCCGAACTCGTTAATTCTGACGACTGAATTATTTCTAATTCTTCTATTGCACTCGGAAATTCCACTTCTTGAATTACTTCAATTATAGGTTCAGGCGTTTGGACAATAGTTTCAGCTTTCTGCGGCACTGAATCAGGGGTCTGCAGCGCAGGTTCAGAAGTTCGCAGATCTGTTTCAGTGGTTGGATGAACAGAATCAGTAGTTTCTAGGTTAATGGCCGAGGATTGAATACTGGGTTCTGCATAAATAGTATTTAAATCAGAAACTTCTGTTGTGTTTTTCTCAGCTGTTAGAGGATATCCAAATTCAACCGTTAGTTGAAGTGGTTTTTTCTTTTTATTTAACTCTAATTTGGGACTATCTTGTCTTATTTCTTCCACTTCGATTCCCACTCGTTTTTGAATACGAGTAGCCAAATCGACAAAATATTGTTCGTTGGGGCTGAAGGGAGTTTTGATTTTCTTTAATTCGATATCCATATGGCCTCCTTATTTTAAAACATCTAAATAAATTTCAATTTTCTTAACCGCATGATGATAGCTAGATTTCAGCGCACCTACAGAAGTCTGGGTTAAATCAGCAATCTCATCGTACGAAAGATCTTCATAATATTTCAACACAAACACCAACTTTTGCTTATAGGGCAAATAACACAATGCGCGTTGTAATTTCACTTCAATATCATGTGATGAAAGGTTCATGTCCTCAATCAAATAATCCGCTAACTCGGGCATTGCTTCATCGAAATCCACATTGGGTTTACGCTTGCGAATGAATGTAATGGTTTCATTGGAAGCGATTCGATAAATCCAAGTACTTAATTTCGAGTCGCCTCTAAAATTGGCTAAATTCTGCCATATTTTAATAAACACGGTTTGTGTAACATCGTCTGCGTCGTCATGACTTAAGAGCATATTTCGCACGTATTGATACACTTGTTTTTGGTACCTACGGATCAATTCTCGAAAAACGGCTTCTACATGTTCCGATTTTGAAAAATATGACACCAGTTGAGAATCGTCAATACGTTGAAAATTGATACTCACTCCTGGCTGCCGCATATTCTCATTCAATATTTTTATCTCGGGTACACTCATAATTTTCGCTAATAATATGCGAAGATGTGCATCTTTTCAGTCATTTGACGCATTTAGGCGTTCAAAGTTTAATACAGGAGATGTGAATAATGAAAAATATGTACAATAAAATAGAATCCATAAAAAAACCCGGCATGGAGCCGGGTTTAGATTTATCACTTAAAATATTTTTAGTCAATGACTTACCCTGAAAACTACTGTAAAAAACATTTTTTTGTTTTTTACTCGTTAAACTGAAAATTTTCTCAGTTGGGTATTGAATCTTAACCTCTACGTTCTTTGATACGTGCTTTTTTACCGATTTGCTCACGCAAATAGAAAATACGAGCACGACGAACTTTACCTCTGCGGTTAACTTCAATTTTGTCGATGAATGGGCTGTTCAAAGGAAATACACGCTCAACACCAACACCGTTAGAAATTTTACGAACGGTAAAAGTTTCATCGATTCCTGAGTTACGACGTTGGATAACATCCCCTTGGAATTGCTGAATACGCTCTTTATTACCCTCTTTAATTTTATAGTGAACAGTAACACGATCACCAGCGTTGAAATCGGGAAGATCAGTTCTTAAAAACTCTTGTGAGATGCTATTAACGATTGAGTTCATGACTTTAATTTACAAAATTGGAGTGCAAAGATACTTTTTTATTTCATCATTTGCAACAGTAATCCATTTATTTTTCTATTCCAATCCAATAAAATGTTCCTAATTGTTTAGTATAACGTATTTTCCAATTGAATTTTAGCGACATTTCCTTCACTATTTCGGGTTGATCTGTTATAAAACCCTGAGCGCCTTGATTTAAATACTCATCAAAAACCGAATCTTTTTCTTCCAAATTGTACCAAGGAAATCCTTTTGCATGTAAATAATAAAAATACACACATCCCGATTGATCCGGCCCAACAATCCATAATGGATTTTCCGATGTATACTTTTCTATCAAGGTCGCATTTTTTACATCCATCAGAGTGTTTGGTACTCTAAAGCCTTTTTCCGTCCAATTGTGATGCATTCTCACCCAAGACCACAGGGGGGAAATCATAATCAGTAAACATGAAACCGTGAGCCAATTCAGTTTATTGGGAAAGTTGTTTGTGCTCCTGTTGATCTTCGTTCCATTATTGTGGGAAGTACTACCATTTTTATATTGGTAAGTACCACCATTTTTATTGTGGGAAGTACTACCATTTTTGTAATGGAAAGTAGCACCATCTTGGGCGTCACAAATAACCACATTACTAATATTTTCGTTGGAATTTGAAGAAATTAAACTTTTGTTCGTGTTATTAACATCCATCGTGTAGACATTTTCGATCTTATTGGGAGCAGTTACTGAATCAAGATTCAATAGTTGATTTAATAAGTATCCTATATTCAAAACGATGAATGGTACAAATAATAAAATATAGTAACCGTGTATTTGCAATTGCTTTTGCATTACTATGTAATAGAGTATGGAAGCCAATATCAATAATAAAATGCGCTTATCCTTAATTATTTGCTTGTTTTTAAACACGAAATACCATCCCCCGAAAACTAAAAAAATCAACGGATATCCCACCCAAGTTTCAAATAAATCGATACTGAGATTTTGAAACAACGCCTGAAACGCCTGACTTCCGTTATCAAAAAAGCGGATCTCATGCACGAATTCATTCAACCAATGCAAGTAGGTCAAATAGTGTGCCCAACGATACCAAGCATAGCTGAAAATCAATGATATAAAAGCAATTATACCCCATTTAGGCCAAAGTTTACCATATTGTTCAGCATTTTTCTGTCGGGGAAAGGCACCGCGATTCCATATATCCCCTAAAAATACAAAACCAGGAATTAAGAACATTAATTTTGTCATACCGGCTAAGGCCAGTAATACGGCGCCGAACCAAGCATGATTCCAGGAGTTCGATTGATTCAGTTTATTGTAAAAATACCATGCCCAGATCATGGCAGCCATTGCCAAAATATCAGGAACTGCGTTAAAACTATGATAATAAAATTCGGGGATTCCCAGCACAGAAAAGGTGCTCCAGAATGAAATAATCTTGCTGTTAAAAAACTGATTCGATAGGTGAAATAATCCTGCAATAATGGAAAAAGAGATAATTAAACTCAACCATCTATGTGTGAATTGCGAAAACCCAAAAAGGCGATAAAGCCAAGCCAGCGTGTAATCGTAGGATGTGAATTGCGGCCCAGTAATACCATCGGTACCGTAATTCTTATCGATGCGTGGATACAAAATATTCATATCAACCTCAGCGTAATTTCGAGCTACTGCTAGGGTATTGCACTGACGCCAAACATGGTGTCCTGACGCAGGTATTTTTAGATAATACGCATGTGAAACAAACTGAAAAAGGCAAATTATTGCAATCAAAACCAAGTTTGAGGCCCGGTTCGGAAAATGAAATAATGAGTTCAGTTTTTGCATTTAAAAATCTGTATCTGACTGAATTAATTCGTAAGATCGATAAAACGATAGAATAGGTTAATGAGTATGAATGATAAACTAATAAGTATGATCAATCACAATTTTGGGTTGATCATCAATAAATTTAACAATCAATGAAAAATAACCGCTTCCGGGCTTGGGATTTTCAGTAACATGCCATTTACCCAAAACCTGCGCAATTTCATTATTGTGATCTAAAAACTTAATGTGTAGAATCTCAAAGTTGAGTGTTCCCATTTCAACTGAGGTGGGATAGGATTTTTGATACATAGCTAATACCTGCTTGTAGCCAAATTTCACTCCATTGGGTGAAACAAATTGCAACGAATCATTTTGCCAATATCCTTTCTCCATGAATCCCTGAGTGCTTCCACTATTCCAAGCATCGAGTTGATTTTGTAGCATGTCTCGAATTTGCTTTTCGCGAAATGAAGGATCTTTGGTATCGGAAGCATTGTACCAGAACAACGTTGCGCTCAGCACAGCTACGCAAATTATTAGTATAATTTTTGAGAATTTCATAAATCTACTTTTGATGGATGAGTTTGATTATTACAGTATTGTTTTTAATTTTTTCGAAGGATGATTTTAAGATCGGTAAAAACTATGTTCACGGAACATATACGAATCCCAATCCGATTGCATTATTGTATACACCTGTAGGGTACAATGGATTATTGCTAGCGCCTTCTTTAAGCATGGAAATAGCACTGTAGTTAGCTTTAACCGAAATTCCCCAGTGATCATTTATGGGATATCTTGCGCCGACTTCTAAAGAGACGGTGTAGGGTCGATACACTTGATCCAAATACAAAGAGTATCTTTCGGTATCTTCGATTTGAATGATTCTACCAATACGTACACCAGCCAACAAATCCAATGGAATATCCCATGATTCTTTAATCGAATTCAAAGGAAAACGGTAATTCAAGGATGTTTCTACTGAACGATATCTAATATGGAATGGGTTTAATCCAGGAACATCGGGATTGTAGCCTCTTCGACTTCCTCGTTCAGAAAACCCAATGGAAAGTTCCCAAGATTGATCTTGATTTTGTTTCCATCCGAGATTCACTTGAGCTAAAAAACCAAATTTATTGTAGCCAGCTGCGTTATCACCATCCAATTGACTGGCAATGAGTTGGATTTCTGGAATGTAATAAAAGGACTTTTCTGGGATTCGATTGGGACCGTTTTGAGCCATTACAGATGTAACGCAGAATAAACATCCCCCAAAAAAAAGTACAAATAGATTCAATTTCTTACACATCATACCGTTTGGTTATTCTAAATTTGTGTCCAATTCCAAATAATGAGGCAATTTCCGAATAAAAGATGGAAGTAACAACCTTCACATCAACGGAAAGGTTTATTTCAATCAATTCGGGGATTTATCAAACACATTAAATTCATGAATAATACTAACGTTGGTTCTTAATAAGCAATGAATAACGAAATAAATTCATTGGATATTTTAATTGTAGGAGCAGGAATTGCCGGAACTACGTTGGCATTGGAGCTGCAACAGCGAGGTGCTAAAATTGGCATAATTGACGCATTTAACCCATTTTCAAGTTCTCGGGTTGCTGCAGGGATGATGAATCCGATGGTCCCTAGAAATGTGCAAAAAACCTGGCATTGCGACGAACTTTTTCCAAAGGTATTTGAATATTACGGAGATTGGGAACAGAAAATGAGTGCAAAATTCATTCATGCGATTCCCACGCTTCAAGTCCACAAAAATGAATCTCACACTAAAAATTGGACTAAAAGAAGTCGCGAAAAAGGATTTACTCAACATTTAACTCCGGTTGAGCCTGTGGCTTTGGGAAATTCCCACTCTATCGAAAACTCAACCCCATATGGAGTTCCATTGCCTTATGGTGCCGCAATTACGGAATTATCCGGCAAGTTAGATGTTTCCGTATTCTTGGAATGTGCGCAGCGATATTTAAGGGATTTAGGTGTTAATTGGATCACCGAACAATTTGATTATTCTAAATTGAATTTGAAAGAAAATTGTTACACATATTCTGTAATTGTTGATTCAAATAATGGTTCGAATACTAGTTTAGAAGCGAGAACTGAAAATGGAATACTTAAATTTAAAAAATTGGTATTTGCTCAAGGCGTAGGCATGTTTGAAAATCCGTGGTTTAATTTCTTACCGCTGAATGCAACTGGCGGGGATTTAATTACGCTGGAATTTGAAAACTTACCACAGAATTTCATTTTGAAACGCAAGGAATGGCTTGTGCCTATCGGCAATAAGCGATGGATTGGAGGATCTACATACCACAAGAATTCACTATCTACTTCACCTCGGCAGGAGGACCTAGAAGAATTGTTGCGCACCTTTGCCGAATGGATTCCTCAAACGCCCAAAGTAGTAGGTCATATTCGTGCGGCTAGGCCTACGGTAGAGACATGGCGTCCATTTTTAGGACAACACCCAACAGAATCTTCCTTGTACGTATATAACGGTTTGGGTTCAAAAGGCAGCAGCTTGGTGGTGATGCTTAGTCCCATGTATGCCGATTTCTTGTTGGGAACTAGTGAATTGTTATCGGAAGTTGATATTAGGCGATTTCAACATTAAATTATCTAATTTACAAACATAAAAAATCCTCAGCCGAACAAACAGCCGAGGATTTTTATTAATCAGAGTTGTCAAATTATTTTAAAATGACATTTTAAAAGGCAAAATAAAATTTAGTTTTTCAGGACTTTAAAATTTAAGTTTTTAACGCGGACGATATAAACTCCATTTGGGAAACCTTGCAAGTTAATTATTGGATTTTTCGATTTAACTATTAATTGTCCCAATCCATTATAAACCATAATATTTGTATTAACGTCAATTCCATTTACCGTAAATACATCATCAAATGGATTAGGAGATACGGTTATTGAGGGGATAAAATCATCAATAAAGATTGAATCTTTTACTTCCTGATAATCCAAATTTAGGGGTTCTAAGCTTATACCATTGATAATTATATATTTAGTTTCACTTCTATATTGATCTACTTGTGTTACTGAAATAGTGTCTGTTGATTTAGAAACGTTAAATACAGTACTCCATCCCGTATCACCTGTGCTCCAAACTGCAAAACTATTTAGATTCGTTGAATCTTTAACTTTCAAAACCAAATTTCTTCCAATTTTAGAATTTATTACACTAGGAACCGATAAACTAATTCTTGAAAAATGAAAAGTATCAGTTTGAGAACAACCTAAAGTATCTATATGTTTAAACCAATACTTATTGGAACTTGTAAAACGTGTGGAAGGAGTGATGTCACCATTGCTCCATAAATAGTCGTACTTGGAATTATTTACTCTGTTAGTCTGAATCAACATTTTAGAAGTTAAAATAGTATCAGATGTACCTATTAAATTTGGGTAATCAATAGATAATTTTAGACTTACAGAAATTTTACATTTTAGATTTTGGTTATCTTTAGTGGAAATAAATCCATTCCATAAAATAGAGTTAGAATTGTTAGAAACGTAAGCCTTTACATTTTCGATAGGATTCTTCATACTGTTGTAGTACAAGTAGTTTATAGTATCGAAAAAGTTTGAAATAGCAAGATTTAAAGTATCATTAGGGAAAACATTACAAACTACGGTATCTTTTTTAAGTAATTGATCTTTCCCAATCAAATTAACTTGGATTGAATCAATATTACAATATTTATTGGATTCTTCATATATCCAGTAAATTCCGCTAGAATTTGCTATGGTTGACATACTTAAATCACCTGTACTCCAATTTCTGAATCTATAACCTTTGTTAACCGTGCTTAAACTTGAAATAGTGTCGCAAGAAGTTTTATAATTCGACAAACTGTAGTGTCTAGGATTTTTAGGTTTTGAGCAAAGCAATACACTATCGGTTCTATAAACAATTTGCTGAATACGTTGATCCAAAGTAATTGTATCTTCTACTTGGTTATATGCATTGCTTGAATACTTAGCTTTCATGAATTCTGCAAACGCATCTTGTTCAGTACCAACACCTGAAAAACTGGCTGTACTCACTGCATTTTTAATAGCTGTAGCCGTGTCCAAATTCATTCTACTTGTAGCCAAAGTGTTGAATGGATAATTATCCCCACCACCAGCTAAAAAGTCTAATGTTACGACTCTAAATGTACGATTTGGATTTCCAATGATTTGCCCATCTGCCGCAATTATCTCAGTTATGTTTCCATTACTGTCGATTAAAGCAATATTTTTTACTTTATTATTTGAATTTGCACTAGCGTCGAAACTAAATTTCAATCCAGCCACTTGAGGGAATTGACCAGGTGTGGCACCGCTTGTAGTTGCCGCAACACCGTGCTCTAAAATTTTCTTAAGATTTGTTGCAGTAAGTGTTAGCAAAGACAATTTATTATTAAAACGTAAAGCACCTTCAATATCTAATTGAGAAATGTCTCCAGCATTTTTACCTGCAGAGGCATTTGCAGTCGGCGGAGTAAATGTAACATTTGAACCAACAGCATTTACCTCACCAATAGCAGAACGAATTCCTCCACCGTTTTTAATAGAAACTTTTACCGATGGATCTGCAATACGAGCATATTCTAAATTCGCTTGTGCTGAAAGATTACCAAAATTGGTTTCTTGAGTTCTTACAAAAGCTCTTCTACCTTCCAAGAAAACAGCTGTTTTACCAAATATATTTCCATCTTTCAATCGAATTACTGATGCTACTGAATCACAAACCACCTTTGCTAATGCACCTTTAGATCCAGAAACAAATGCAGAATTGTAATTACCATACAATCCAATTATCGTTGTACTATCAGAAGCATACACACCATTTACATTGGAATCTAATGTATTTACTAATAATTTTCCGGCTGAATCGAAATCACAAACAAAACGACCCACATATTTCCACTCAGAAGTATTGTTCAAAATAGCTAACGGGTCACCATCAGCATTAGTTGTAAGGATTGGATATTGACGTACCTTAGTATGTCCTGCCCACAATCGATCATTTCCATCTGCGGTGATATCGTGGTTTCCACCTGAAATGATGATATCTACCTTTTTCAACAATGGTGCCAAAGTAATTTCATTTTGTAATTGCTGTAAGTGAGCTAACAATATGATTTTATTTACTTTTTCTTTAGAAACTAACGAATCAATTATGGGTTGTAAAATAGCAGCTAATGCGGCCATTGAATCTTGATTTGGACCAGTAACCGTTGTTGAACCTGGCGAAGAAATTTTAGCTAAAATTTGAGTGGTTGCACCAACTACTCCAATTTTTTCTCCGTTTCTTTCGATGATGATAGAAGGAGCAATTCCTTTTTTACCAGAGTTTGAACTAATGGATGCAGAAGTTTTAAAATCTGTATCCTTCAAAATGCTACTGGTATATAAATAGCTCAAATTGGCATCATTGACAAAATTTAAATTGGCAGATACATATGGGAACTGGGCACCAATCCAACGTTTATCCGAACCACCCGAACGAATATCTACTCCTATTTGGGAATTCAATTCTGAAGTTCCTAAATCGAACTCATGATTACCTAAAGCAGATGCATTAAATCCAATAATATTCATCAAAGCAATATCCGCACGACCAACAGAAGCTCTCAATCCACTTGTTGTTCCTGAATAATAAGATGATGCGGTAGAACGCAGTGCTACTTGTACTTTAGGATCTTCACCTGATGACAAAAATGGGCCTGGTAAAGTATTATCCCCGGAAGATAATGTTAAATTGTTAACATGAGCATCTTCCAATTTATCAACGATTGCTGCGAATTTAAATGCGTCGTTAGTTGCTGAAACTCCACTTTCCATATCGCTGGAATGTAAAATTTGCATTTGGAAATCACTTCTATTTTCCAATTCAATAATGGCAACAGTTCCACTGATTTCATTCGAAACTAACAATAAATCTTTTCCATTGGGACTTTCAGCTTTGGGTATGAAAATTAATCCCTCAGGACCTAAATCACCAACTGAAGCCAAATTAGCAGCTGATGGAGATACTGCTGCATTTCTAGTGTTTATATAATTAACATAACGTGCATTATTCGGATCTGTAATATTATAAATCATTACACCACCAATTCTTTCTAAACCAATAAATGCGTATGTTGAGTCTAAAATTTTCCCAATTGTAATACATTCAGGTTCAGGACCTTTATCGTCACTTCTATTTTTCTTAGTGTTGTTTGTGTGACTAGCATTGAATATAGTAGGATATTTTGACGCAGTTATAGTTTCAAATTCATTTTTGCTATCATAAACTAAGCTACCGGTTGTGCCATTCTATATTGAAAATGAACGCGCGCCATAACTGAATAATGAATCAAATTTCCCATCGTTGTTAAAATCACCGTATTTAGAAGAAATCTTTAAACGACCTCTACCGTTGTTGTTTTTCAATAATGTAACAGAACTTAAACCAAATTTTGCTGTATCCAATTTTATTGATGAATTGCGGATATCTTGCTCTTCATTATTTACACTTCCCCAATCTGCTCTTACATCTCCCTCATTTGCAGTGACGAAATAGTTAACACCATTTACTCGGTAAGAGTAAATTTGGTCTGGCTGATACATACCAAAAACTTTTACAGTATCAATAGAAATGGTCGATCCCTGATTGGTATAATCCAATGCATTTGCAGGTAAATTGTGATTTTTAAAACCAAGAGGTAAAAGTTTGGTTATTTTTTGACTGTCAATATCCAATATAGCAACGCAGTTATTTTCTTGACAAGTAATCCAGGCGGTTTTAGAATCTTCTGAAACCGCAATATACTCCGGTTCCAAATCTTCGGCAACTGTTGAATTTCTGACAACCGTAGATTTAGTAGCTGAATCTACCAATTTCCCAGTTATTTTAATCTTAGGATCAATTGAAACGTTATTAAATGCAGAGAATCCTGCTTTAAAAACGTTGGAATTTGTCAAATTCGAAATACCATTCGAGATATTTATTATACTCACGGATCCTTCTGGGTCTATTACATAATCCAAAGGTTCACCTTCGTTAGCCACCAACACTTTTTTACCATCTTTTGTAAAAATCAACATATCAGGATTAGGGCCAACTTTTACTTGACTAACAAATGCTAAAGTCTTAGCATTGAAAAACACAACTTTACCATTAGCTAACTTTCCAGTTGAGTCGATTACTGTTGCGCCAATGTAGTCCCCATTACAAGCAACTGAAGTTACATCCGAGCCATATGGCTTTAGAGAAATTGTGTCGAACAGCACAGGACTTGAAGGATCTGTAATATTCACTACATGAATTGAATTCGTTACATTGTTTGTAACAAACATTCGTTTGTTTTTAGAGCTGTATGCAACAATTTCTGCTGCACCTTGATCAAAATAGGATCCTACAGAATGTCTCGATAGTAATTTCGGACTGATCTGTGCATTAGAATTGGATACCCAAAATAACGGGATACCGAATAATAATGTCTGAATGAATTGTTTTAACATAGTATTTGTGGTCTTTGGTGCACAAATATTAGTTTCAAACAAAAACTCAATTAGCGTGCTGAATTATATAATTATGAAAAAAGAAGCATCGTCATTAATATTTGATATCTCTATTTTTATACATTTTTAAACAAAAAAAGATAATAAAATAATTTTAAATTCATCAAAAATTCAGGTAAGAATGTGTTTTGGTTTCTGTAATCTCTTTGACTACGCCTCTGCTTTTGTACTTTCTGTTCTTTCAATTAATAAGTTATTCATGTGATCATGTGACAACTTATTTCAGGACGGGAGATGTATTAAAAAAGCCTCGCTTTTCTAGACGAGGCTTTAAAAACTTCTGGAATCTTTAAATTTTATCAATCAAATTCCAGCATCCAAAAACTTGAAAAAGTCAGTTGTGTCAGAAATGATTCTACAATTAACAGGTACTTTTAAATCCTTACGTTTTACCACTTGATTTCCTGTGAGACAAATGGTTGTTTTGGGCCAAGTGCGCGACAAGGTATTGATATATACCTGAATGGGCATGTGGGAATTGGCATTTGTAACTGCACAAAAAAGCACATCCGGTTGGTGAACTTTAAACAACTGATTCAAGTCGTCCATGGGTGTTGAAGATCCGATGTATACTACTTGTTGTCCTCGGGTTTTTAGAATGTAACTTGCAAATAACAAACTCAGTTCATGATTTTCACCGTTTGGAAGAAATAAAATAAACTTACGTGCATTGGGCACCAAAGGTGTAGTTATCTGATCGATGGCGGTGTACATGCGCTGTTTTATTAAATTGGTAATAAAATGCTCATGTGCTACGTTAATGGATCCGCTCAACCATAAGATTCCAACGTGTTGCAATAAAGGAAAGATGATACTCGAAGTGGTTTCTATCATCCCCAACTTCAACATGTTTATCGAGAGTATTTTATTGAATTCACGCTCATCAAAAGCAATCATTGCATTAGTAAGAGCCTGAATTTGCGCTTGATGCGTACTATTGTTCTCGGATATATGAAGAGTTCTTTGTTGCACTTCCTCACGCGACATTTCAGCTATTTTACTAATTTTATATCCGTTAGCGTTCAGCAAAGCCACATTCATCATGTACTTTAAATCATCTTCTTCGTAATAACGAATATTGGTATCCGTACGTTTAGGCAACAACATTCCATAACGTTGTTCCCAAACTCGAAGCGTAAAAGCTTTGATGCCGGTGATATTTTCAACATCCTTAATGAAATATTTATCTCGAAAATCTTTCTTAGATTTTCTCACCGAGCGACTTTTTTTCGATTCGTTTGTTATATTCTCAGTGTAGTTAGATTGCATAGGCTATGAAAATAATAATAACAGGTGCTTCTGGGTTAGTTGGTAAGGCATTAACACAGGAATTGCGTAAACGTGGACACCAAACTTTCGCCCTTCGACATGAGGATAACAATCGAAACCATGAAAAAGATTTAACATGGTCGATAAAATTTAATTACGTGAATCTCAAGGGGTTCGAAGATGCAGACATTTTGATCCATTTAGCGGGGGCAAACATAGCAAAACCTTGGACAAAAAAACATAAAGAAGATATTTTTTCTTCTCGGGTTCGGGGGACGGAATTACTGATTGAAGAAATTCTTGCGCAAAACATTCAGATCAAGCACTTTATCTCAACCAGTGCCATTGGATATTATGAAGATCCAGGTGTACATCTAACAGAGAATAGTCCTGCTGGAACTGGATTTCTTTCTGAAGTTTGTACCGGATGGGAAAAACCATTAGACAAATTGAAAAACACTCACATTCGTTCTTCAATAATTCGGACCGGGTTGGTTTTAAGCAATGAAGCGGGAGTTTTCCCTACTTTAAATATGTCGCTGAAATTGGGAGTTGTTCCGAGTACAGGTAGTAAATCAAACATTTGGAGCTGGATTCATATTGCTGATTTAGTAAATATTTACGCAGATTTAGCAGAAGGTAAAATTTCGGCAGGAACTTATAACGGAGTGGCACCGCATCCTACAACACAAGGAGAAATGATTCGAGAAATATTTATAAATGCTTCATTTCCTCATAAACGTTTGATTCCTTTCGAATTTTCACCCAATGTTCCATCTTGGTTTTTGAAATTAATTATGGGAGAACGCAGTCAAATTGCACTTAGCTCACAACAGGTGAGTACAATTTCTCTTTTGCAAAATGGTTTTGCTTTTCAATTCAATCGAATTGAAGAGGCAGTAAAAGATCTTTTAAGTAACAAATAAATGCAAGAGTTTATTTATTTCTGGTTTCGTAGGGACTTACGATTAAACGATAATCATGGTTTGTTCCGCGCATTAACTTCGGGTTTGAAAGTTCGGGGTATTTTTATTTTTGATACTCAAATATTGGATGCCCTGCATAAACCCTACGACGCACGAGTAGAATTTATTCACAATCAAATCCATGAGTTAGAGTCTGAAATAAAAGGTGGATTTGACGTTTTTTACGGCAATCCCATCGAAATATGGAAAAACCTATTGAAAAATGCTTCTAATACAGGATTAAAGGGAGTTTTCAGTAATCGCGACTATGAGCCATCCGCCATGAATCGGGATCAACAAATAGAACAATTATGCATCGATAATCATATTGATTTTCAGCAATTTAAGGATCAGGTCATTTTTGAACAGGCCGAAGTAGTAAAAGATGATGGTAAACCCTATACTGTATTTACTCCCTACATGAAAAAATGGAAAACTCGATTAGACCAAGTGGGCATTGAACTCTACCCTTCTGAAAATCATAAAGATGCATTCTTAACGAATCAACATTTTTCTAATTCTCAAGGGAAAATTCCCACGTTAGAAGAGATGGGGTTTGCTCCTACCGGAATTGACATCCCCCAAAAAACAATAGATCAAGGCAGAATTCGAAAGTATGAACAGACTCGAGATATTCCATCTATCGTTGGGACTAGTAGATTATCGGTTCACTTTCGATTTGGGACGATTTCAATACGCGAAAAATTCAAAAATGGATATACTTTAAGTGAGAAATGGATCAATGAATTAATATGGAGGGAGTTCTACATGCAGATTCTTTGGCATTTCCCTCAAGTAGTAACCGAATCATTTAAACCTCAATATGATCGAATTCAATGGGAGAACAATGAAGATCATTTTGAAAAGTGGAAGCAAGGAAAAACGGGATATCCATTAGTGGATGCTGGCATGCGCGAGTTGAATTCCACGGGTTTTATGCATAATCGAGTTAGAATGGTGGTGGCTAGTTTTTTAACGAAACATTTACTGATCGATTGGCGCTGGGGTGAAGCCTATTTTGCGGAAAAATTATTGGATTTTGAATTGTCCAGCAACAACGGTGGTTGGCAATGGGCAGCAGGAAGTGGCGTGGATGCTGCACCTTATTTTCGAGTTTTTAATCCCACGGCTCAAATGGAAAAATTTGATCCTCAGTTATTATACATAAAAAAGTGGGTACCAGAATATGGAACTATTCGTTATCCCAAACCTATTGTTGATCATGCATTTGCTCGATTGCGTTGCTTGGAGCGTTACAAATCTGCGCTGGGGTAAAAAAAGTCTTGGCTAGCTTACAACATGCAACTAGCCAAGACTTATCAATAAGGATTTACGAGTTTTTATTTATTTGAAGAAGAGGATTTCAACAAGAATGCTTTGATGAATGGCCATAAATCACCATCCATAACATTTTGAACGTTGGATGTTTCTACCTCGGTTCTAACATCTTTGATTAATTTGTAAGGATGGAAAACGTAGTTACGGATTTGTGACCCCCATTCGATCTTCATCTTACCCGCTTCAATTTCTTGTCGCGCAGCATTGCGTTTTTGAAGTTCTAATTCATACAAACGAGATTTCAACATTTGCATAGCACGTTCTCTATTGGCTAACTGCGAACGCTCTACCTGACAAACAACAACAATACCCGTAGGGATGTGTGTTAATTGCACTTTGGTTTCCACCTTGTTTACGTTCTGTCCTCCTGCACCACCGCTTCGCGAGGTATGGAAGTCAATATCAGCAGGTTTGATATCAATTTCAATGGTATCATCCACCAGTGGGTACACATAAACAGATGCGAAGGATGTATGACGTCGAGCATTGGAATCAAACGGTGAAATTCTTACCATTCGATGTACCCCATTCTCTCCTTTCAAATAACCAAAGGCGAAAGATCCATTGATTTCCAATGAAATGCTTTTTATTCCAGCAACATCACCATCTTGTTTATCCAGTTCCACTACGCGGAAGCCATTCTTTTCAGCCCACATGATGTACATACGGGAAAGAATTTCCGCCCAATCACAACTTTCAGTTCCACCGGCGCCGGCATTGATCTCTAACACGCAATTCAAAGAATCTTCTTCCGACTGGAGCATATTTTTAAACTCCAAATCTTCCAAAGCATTCTGAACGGCAACGTATTGCTGATCTACTTCTTCGGGTTTAGCTTCACCCATTTCTTGAAACTCAAAAAGGATCACCAAATCTTCTAAAGCACCATTTACCTCAGCAAATGCTTCTGTCCATACTTTTTTGTCTTTGATTTTTTTCAAGTGAGCCTCTGCCCTTTTGGGGTCATCCCAAAAAGTGGGATCCAAGGTTTGTTCTTCTTCGTCTGCTATTTCAGCTAATTTTCTATCGAGGTCAAAGATACCCCCTCAAAGCCTGCACACGGCTTTTTATATCCTTCAAGTGCTCAGAATTCATGCCGCAAAGTTAGGGGATCTCTATCGTCTAAAAAAGGGAACTTCTCTCTAAATGCTTGTAAGGGTTGTTTTTCGATTATTTGATGTAATAGTACTTCTCGATCCACTTGTGGTTCTATCATGTATTGTCCAGAGAAATCAAGCAATTGAGAATGTCCCGCATGAGGGATGCCATTCCCATCTTCACCAATTCGATTAACACCTGCAACAAAGCATTGGTTTTCAATAGATCTAGCTTTTAAAAGCGCATTCCAAGCATCCATTCTCGCTTTTGGCCAATTAGCAACAAACAACATCAAATCTGCACCCGCCGCTAAACGCATCCATTCTGGGAATCTCAAATCATAACAAATAAACGGAGTTATTTTAAATCCTCTGAATTCAAATAATTGAATTTCGTTTCCTGCGGTGTAGTGTAGATGTTCGTTTCCATATGAAAACAAGTGTTTTTTATTATAGGATGCAATAATCTCACCATTATAAACCGCTATAAACCGATTGTAAAAATTGCCATTTTCTTCGATAGATAGTGAACCACAAATACATCGATTTTGACTCATTTCCTTCATCCATTGAACCGACAATCCGTCAAGTTTCTCGGCATTTAGTTCTGGTTTCATAGTGAATCCCGTTGAAAACATTTCGGGTAGAACAATCAACGAATTTTCCTGGGTACGCTGAATGTGCCATGTCAATCTTAATAAATTGGCATTCAAATTTTCCCAGGCTAGCTGTGTCTGTATTAAATAAACATCTAAATAGGACTGATTCATAAATTATTTTTTCTTAGTGGGGGGATATCAGGTGGGGATTTAGCAGGGATTGGAATTAATAAATTTGAAGGACGGGTATTTCATAGGGGTTAGGTAGGGATTTAGC
>CAYPYX010000017.1:0-14140 GCA_964415065.1 uncultured Rhizobium sp. | reverse complement strand
GATTGGGTAAGAATCTATTAAGGATTACTTAGGAATTTAGTTTGGATTATTAACAAATTGGTTTAGCAATTGAGCTGCTTTCACCAAGGTATCATCATTTTTGGCAAAACAAATTCTTAACCAACCGGTTTGAGGTTGACCACTGATAAATGATCCAATTGGAATGGTGGCAATTCCTGCTTCTTTCAATAAACATATTGCCATGTCAAAATCGGAATGTATGGATTTCACAATAGGCAATTCCAAGGAACTGTAATGAATTACCTGAAAATAGGATCCCTCACAATTCAAAGTATTCCAAATGGCATTCGTCTTATTTGCAATTTGGGAATTGCCAGTGTCAGGCCCGTTTAATTCACGTATAAATAAATCCCTCTTCTTTTGATAAAATCCATTTAACTCCAGTTCCCAACTGGGATTTAACTTCATAAATTGAGCAATTCCTTTTTGCATGGCACTGTTAGTAGCAAAAGCAATAAACTGAAATACCATTCGGATTTTTTGGGTAATTTCAGAATTGGCAGCAACGTATCCCATTTTCCAACCGGTACAATGAAATGTCTTCCCAAAAGAGGAAATCTTGACCGATCGATCTTTCAACGCCGGAAAATTCAAAACGCTAAAATGTTTCTTACCGTCAAAAACCATGTGCTCATATACCTCATCCGATATTACGCCAATGGGATGATTCTGTATTATATCATAGAGCAATTTCCAATCCTCTTCTTTAAAAGTGAATCCCAATGGATTATGAGGTGTGTTGATTACAATCCATCGGGTATGTTCAGTAATCGAATCTCTTAATTTTTGCCAAGGAAATTCTACTCGTGGAACTTCTGTATTGTCGGCAATATCCTTCACCGAATGGAAAATCATAGAAACACCAATCACCGTACCTCCTGCCAATTCAATTGCTGGTCGATAGGAATCATAAGCCGGCTCAATGATAATTACTTCATCTCCCGTTTGAACCAACGCTTGAAAAGTAGCGAAAAGTCCTGCCGTTGCTCCCGGAACTACCGTAATTTCCGATTCTGGATCTAAAATATTCCCATGCGTATGTTGTTCTCTTTGGGAAATAATTTCGCGCAAATCTAAATATCCTGGCATGGGTGGATATTGATTAAAACCCGATGCCATCGAAGAATTCACTGCCTCCAATAATTGCATGGGTGGACTGAATTCGGGAAATCCTTGTCCCATATTCAACGCATTAAGTTCAGATGCTTTCTGCGACATTATCGAAAAAATGGAATGTCCCACTGAAGTAAGCTTATTGGGAAGAGAGATTGGCATGTTGCGAATTTCGGGAAATTCGTAAAACTTATTGCATCTAAATGGGTTGGTTCCAAGAATTTTCTTGTGGTTTTTTGAAATAATTTATTTAGTTTGCCGAATCTTTAAGGTTATTGTAACATGAACAACAACACACGAATATTTAGTATTTTAGTTAGTGTATTTTTCTTTTGGGGCTTTGTGGCTGCTAGCAACGATATTTTAATTCCCGTTTTCAAATCAAAAATGGGATTGAAGCAATGGGAAAGTCAAATGATTGCATTTGCCTTTTATGTGGCCTATACCATAGGTTCGCTTATTTATATTGGATTGACCAAACTGGCAAAATTCGACATGGTAAAAGAATGGGGGTATGGAAAAACCATAGCAACAGGACTTTTTATCAGTGCAGCTGGCACATTATTATTCATACCTGCATCTTCTTTCACGGAAAATCCAGCTTCAGCATTTCCCTTAGTACTTATGGGGTTAATGATTGTAGGTATTGGTTTTGCATTTCAACAAACTGCAGCGAATCCTTTAGCTATATTATTGGGTTCTCATGAAACCGGTTCTCAACGATTGAGTATGGCAGGCGGAATAAACAACGTAGGAACAACCATTGGGCCCTTAATCGTGAATTTTGCTATTTTTGGAGCATTAGGTTCTGACAAACCTGAAGATATTGATTTATCAACTGTTAAATTTCCGTATTTAGTTCTAGGGGCTTTGTTTGTACTTTTCGGGATGATTTTTTGGAGATTAAAATCAAATAATCAAGAAAATACCGATGTAGTTTCCGAAAAATCCGATGGAATTCAAACTCAAGAAACCATACCTTCGGCAATTTCATTTCCTCAGTTATGGATGGGAATGATAGCTATCTTCTTGTACGTGGGAGTTGAGGTATCTACGGCATCCAATCTACCCGAATATATGAAATCACAATTAAACTTAAACATGAGTGATATTGCACCCTACATAAGTTTATTTTGGGCAAGTTTAATGATTGGACGTTGGACATCGGCAGCACAAGCATTCAACATTAAACCCATTTTGAAAAATGTATTGCGTTGGATTTTACCATTTGTGGCTTACGGGATTTATCTGGCTGTGAATTTCTCTTCTGGAAAAGAGTTTACGCAATTTGAGTATATGGGAGTCTCTGCATTCTGGTGGTATCAATTACCCATTCTAGCGCTCATTATATTGGATTGGTGGTGTAAAGGAAATCCTGCAAAACAGTTAGCCACGTATTCCGCAGCAGCGATTGCCATGCTTTTGGTAGGGATGTTTGTTCAAGGTGTAGCCGGTATGTTTGCACTTATTGCCGTAGGTTTATTTTGTTCCACTTTGTGGCCCAGTATATTTGCCTTAGCAATATCCGGACTGGGTAAATCAACAGGACAAGGTTCTACTCTACTTATTATGATGATTATGGGTGGTGGTTTTGTGAGTGTTTTCCAAGGCACATTAGCAGATTCCAAAAATATTGGAATTGAATATTCATATTGGGTAGGTGTAATTTGCTTTGTCTATTTGTTCTACTATGCTTTAGCTACCGCAAAAAATCTGAAAGATCAAGGAATTGAATTAGAAACACCATCTGGTGGTCATTAATTCCAAGCTTTTTCCATAATTTTGAAGATTAATTTTCTTCTAATTCATTCTTAAAATCATTCCTAATATGTCCAGTAAATTATCTGTAGTTATCATCACTTTCAACGAGGAGAGAAACATTGCTAAATGTATTGAATCAGTAAAATCTATTGCTGATGAAATACTTGTAGTTGATAGTTTATCTACTGATAATACAAAGTCAATCGCACAATCACTAGGAGCTACCGTTATTGACCATCCTTTTGAAGGGCATATACAGCAAAAAAACTGGGCTAAAAATCAAGCACAATTTGAATTCGTATTAAGTTTAGACGCTGATGAATTACTTACTAAAGAGTTGGTTGAAGAAATACGGAACCAGAAAGAATTAAACTTCCCATTTGCAGCGTACACCATGCCCCGTCTAAATTATGTTGGAGATAGACCAGTGAAAACTTGTGGCTGGTATCCCGATCGCAAGTTGCGTTTGTGGAGAGCAAAAGACGGTAATTGGACTGGAATTAATCCTCATGATAAATTAAAAATGAACATGGGATTTGATCAAAAACGATTGACTGGAGATATAATACATTATTCATTTTCGAATGCATCAGAAATAATTATCAAGTCAAAGAAATACGGAAAAATTGGCGCTGAAAATAATAAGTCAATGAGCTGGTTTAACCTATTTTTTAAGTTATTTTTCAGTGCGGGAACAAAATTTGTCCGTAATTATTTCTTCAAAAATGGATACCGAGAAGGAAAATTGGGTCTTATTATTTGTTGGGGACAATTAATTGAAACCAATTCTAAGTATTTTGGAGCAATTAGGTTAAAGCTACAAAATGGCTACTAGTTAGCCTAATTATTAAACGGCTCTCCTTGTAGTAAATTAAGAATCTCAAAACAAATCCAATTGAGCGGGTAATAACTGAAAGGTTTTTCTGTGTTCTGGTGAGACTCCTAATAATTTGATGGCTTCGCGGTGTTCTTGTGTTGGATAACCTGCGTTTTTATGCCAATGATAACCGGGGTATTTCACATCCAGTTGTTCCATAATTTCATCTCGATGAGTTTTTGCCAAAATACTGGCCGCTGCAATATTTAAAAATCGAGCATCTCCCTTTACTTCGGTTGCATACTCAATCAATGGATCTGTCGCTTTAATTTGTTTCCATAAAATAGCATTTTCCAATTCTAATTCGGGTGAGTACGGTTTAAATCGATTACCATCTACTGCAATAAAATCGTATGATTTTTTCAACCCGCGTAATGCTCGGTGCATCGCCAAAATACTGGCAAATAGTATATTAATTTGATCAATTTCTAATGGAGAACAAATTCCTACTGACCAATCCAAAGCTTGATCTTCAATAATTTTTCGCAATTCATTGCGTTTGTTTTTTGGGACTTGCTTACTATCGTTTAACCATTCGTGCTGGAATCCCTCGGGCAAAATCACTGCTGCAGCAACTACCGGCCCGGCCAAACAACCCCTACCCGCTTCATCGCACCCTGCTTCGAACTTTGCACTTGAACTTTGAAATTGCATTTACGGCAAATTAACCTATTTTTTGTGTTCCTTTTTACATCGTTCTGAACAGAATTTTACATGATCCCAATCACGTTCCCACTTCTTTCGCCAAGAAAATGGTCTTTTACAATGTACACATATTTTCTCTGGGAGATTTAACTTCTTGTGCATTTTAAAGCTTTACATTATTTCGGTTTCGCATATGGCAACTGAACTATTCGTTCCGTTCTGTGATAGGAATCTAGACCGCTGCAAGTTATTGTTCCTGCCTTTTCGATATCAATGAAACCATTTTCCTGAATAATATTTGGTGGAATTATAACATCCATAATTTCCCCAATCAACAAAACCGTACCATTGATTTCCAAATGGTGTTTCTCTCTAAATTGTACCGAAAATTTTATTTCGCTTTCCAATACAAAAGGAGCATAAAAATCAGAGAGGTATTGGGGATGCAAGTCAGAAGCTTCAAATTCGGATTTTTCTCTGGGGTACCGAGCTGCCGTATGATGAGCCCTCTCAACAAAGTCTTCCTTTATGTGATTTATGGTGTAACAACCCGTTTCCACTATATTTTCTAGTGTATGTCGCTCGGTAACATCTGGACGGACTATGATTCCGCATAATGCTGGATTCGCACCCAAATGAAAAAGTGAATTAAAAATGGCCAAGTTCTCTTGCCCTGATTTCGAGCGAGTTCCCAAAAGTACTACACTCTTAAAACCGCCCAAACTGTTAATGAAATTCGCTCGGTAGCGAGTCTCCATATTCAGAATATCTTCTTTTTTAATCATTTTTGCTTGTTTAAAATTGCCATTTGCCTAAATCTATCCTTTTCTCAAGAACATCAGCTTCATTCGAAGCTCATAAATTGTGTTTTATATCAGATTCACTACAATGGATACATTATGAAAATTTTGGAATCTATACATCCTTTAAATCATCTTAACTCTTTAATTTTTCGTAGGTTTTCCAATATCCAAAAAATGAGGGAAAGTATTTGGTTATCTGTGGTGCGATCCAATCTCTTTCTTCCATTTGACCTTGATAATGCAGATTAGTAGGATGTTCTTTGAATACACATTGTACATCCGGATGAATATTCGTTAGCCAATTTCGAAGCTCATCCCAAGTTCCATAGAAACATACCATATTGGAAAACTCGCTTCTCAAATTTACTATAAACTCCAACGTTTTAACTGACATGGGGTGTTTTTTCAACAGATCTGAATCTAGAAACAATACTTTAGGTAAATCAGTTGAGTTGTACCATTGAACATCTAAATTGTAAATGGTGTAAATAGGCAGAACGTGCTTTTTAGTTAGATTCTTCAACTTTTGAATCCAATAATTTAAATCCATGCCTTTATTTATTTCCTCAAATTTCAGTTGATTGAGTTGATATAAACTCTTTCCCGAATTCTCATCCCCCGAAACCAAAATCTCACGTTCCTTAAAAATTTCAGGCACTTTCAAATCGGAAAATTCTTCATACTCACAATCTAAATACGTATTCCGCTGAAAGCTCTTTGTATACTTATTGATATTCTCTTGATTGGCAAAATACAACTTGGAACTGAATGCGCCACACACCCATTGCCAACTCAAATAATTAGCTGCAATATCGGCGTCTAACAGATGATAATACATCCAATCTGCGCCCGATTTCCAATGTGTTTTTGCGATGTTTGTGGTAAGCATAGCCACATACATACGCATGTGATTGTGCATCATTCCATTTTCCAATAACGTTTCAATACCTTGATCTATAGCCTTAATCCCGGTATTTCCTTGTGCTATTGCTACAGGTAAATCGTCAGAAATGAAATGCTCGGGATCATTTTTCACATTCTGAGTAGCCAAATGGTGATGGTGTTGGTATACACGTTGAAAATAATCTCTCCAAGATAATTGTTGTGCCAAGCGTTCTAATTGATTCCATGTATATCCCTTAGCTTTCAATGATTCCAACACATATCGAGTGGAAATAACACCACGAGATATGTACGGAGATAACTGAGTAACCGGTCCATCCACAAAATTCCTGTACCTCCCATAGGCTATGGGATCAATGGAATCTATTCGTTTATTTAAAGCTTCGATTAATGAACTCATGCTACATTCTTACTAATTTTTTACTTCTCAAATAATTCAATGTCAGTTCTTTAACATCTAAATTAGACACTTTATATTTAACTACCTCGCATAAAAACAACTGGTGGTCGCCACCCTCCCAAGAATCCAAAATATTCATCAACAAATGGGCTTTTGCGTGCGTTAATACTTGAAAATCCATCCAATTTGCCATAAAATAAGGATGTTCTGCTGCTTTAGATTTTTGACGCTGTAACCATTGATTTTTATCAAAATCAAGTCCCGATTTCTGTCCCAAATATCGAACTATATTGGCTTGTGATTCGGATAGAAGTTGAAGCACAAACTGACGAGATTGAGTCATATTTTGATACGTCAATGTGGGATAATATACGGCCACTATATAGCGTTTTGGCTTCATACTCACGGGAGTAACATAGGTACAAATATTCATATTTACCTTGCCCTCTCGTTGAGTAACAATGCTATAAATTGGTATATCCGGGATATTCCAAGGTTTCTTATTTCCCATGTTTTGCGATGGTTTCAGTTAGCTGTTTATATTTTTCAACTTGATTTGGACCGTGTTCTGCAATTTCTTTTGATTGAAATCCCGAATGGTGTTTATTCGATTAACCTACTTTCAAATTAGAAATTCCACCGTCGATGTGATGCACTTGTGCAGTGATCCAATTGGATTTTTCGCTGAGCAAGAAAGCAGCCAATTGAGCTATATCTTGAGGTTGTCCGATTTTTTTCAAGGGATGTCGCTGAGCATTCGCTTCTATTTTTTCGGGGGAATTCAGCAACGATGCTGCCAATGGAGTTTGAGTTATCGAAGGTGCAATGGCGTTCACTCGAACTTTGGGAGCCAATTCCGCGGCCAATGCTCGGGTTAATCCTTCAATAGCCCCTTTACTAGATGAAACCAAACTGTGAAATGGGAATCCGGTTTGAACTGCTACGGTTGAAAACAACACCACCGATGATTGTTCGGATGCTTTTAATGCAGTAAGTGATTTTTGAATGATTTGAATGGCCCCGACTACTTGTTTTTGATAATCATTAATAAAATCAGTAGCGGGAATTCTAGCGAATGGCTTTAAGGCAATTCCACCCACGCAGTAAGCCAAGCCGTCTATTTTTTCGGGCAACCAAGATACGTCGTTATTTTCTTGGGTTACGTCGTAATGGTGATACGTTACGCCTTGTATTTCTTCGGGTTGCGTATTACAATAGGTAGCATGAATTTCATGGATAATAGATTCCGTAGACTGATTGGATTCAGAACGAGCTTGGTGAGCCAACAATTCAACCAATGCTCTTCCGATTCCGGTTGAACCTCCAATTATTACATAGTTTTTCATTTGTAATGGAGAAACAACTCAAATACTATTTTAGTTCGTGTCTCCTTCAAAAATGAATATTTTCTTTCCACATCTCTTACCAATATGGCATTTTTTGATTATATTGTTGACATATTTTTGTTAATTTTTTTATCAATCACAACCTCTTTATTGTTATGAAGTCCATTTATTCTCATCACCAGGAGCCGGCTCCCTTTAATTTTCAGCGACAAATTACTCACATGGACTTGGATTCGTTCTTTGTGAGTGTGGAGCGGTTACAAAATTCATCTTTACAAGGTAAACCATTAATTATTGGTGGTATGAGCGACCGCGGTGTGGTATCTAGCTGTAGTTACGAGGCCCGTAAATACGGCGTACACAGCGCCATGCCCATGAAGCAGGCCCGGATTCTTTGTCCCGATGCTATTTTTATTCGGGGAGATTCTCACCGATACAGTCAATATTCACATATGGTTACGGAAATCATAGCGGAAACGGTTCCTCTTTATGAAAAAAGCAGTATCGATGAATTTTATATTGACCTTACAGGCATGGAGCGTTTTTTTGGCAGTTGGAAATTAGCCCAAGAGTTGAGAGAACGCATACAACGTGAAACGGGGCTCCCCATCAGTTTTGGATTATCTTCCAACAAAACGGTTTCCAAGATTGCCACCGGGGTTGCCAAACCTGCAGGGCAACGCTATGTAGAACACGGTCAAGAGAAGGGATTTTTATCGCCTCTTTCGGTAAAAACCATACCAGGCGTTGGAGGTGAAACTTACAAAACACTGAGAAATTTAGGAATTCAGTACATCAAAACCCTTCAAGAAATTCCCAGAGAATTGATGTTCAAAACACTTCATAAACCGGGACTTGAGCTGTGGAGCAAGGCTCAGGGAATAGACCACCGGCCGGTCATCCCCTATCATGAAAGAAAAAGCATCAGTACGGAACGAACTTTTGAAAACGACACCATTGATGTGGTTATGCTCCGAAACTTGCTCAGCGCTATGGCTGAAAATTTGGCTTATCAACTTCGAAAAGGCAATAAACTCTGCGCTTGTGTTACCGTTAAAATTCGATACAGTGATTTCAACACCTACTCACAGCAAAGCAAAATTCCCTATACCAGTGCCGACCATACCTTAATTAGAAGAACGCTTGAAATTTTCGATAAACTCTATCAAAGAAGACAGCTCATTCGTTTGGTTGGGGTTCGATTCAGTGATCTTATTGGCGGGGGAATGCAAATCAACCTGTTTGAAGACACTGAAGAAATGGTGCATCTGTATCAAGCTATGGATAAAATTCGAAATCGCTTCGGCGATCATGCTGTAAAACGAGCCAATGGAATGGATGCTAAAACCATTGGAAGATACGATAATCCGTTCGATGGTAGCGCACCTATACTACTGGCTAATCGTAAAATTTGATGTTCTCTGTTGGACTGATGATCTACATCGATTGGGAATTGCTGAATAAAAAAACGGAAATTTCAAACCATTTTTATAACTTTGTTCCTTGTCGAAAAACCGATGAAAAAAATCTTTAGTAAATTGAAAATTAAACACTTAAGCATTTGGAGCTTGTTTTTAGTTTTTTCGTCATTAGCCGCTCAAACGCCCTCCACTGTGATTTGCAAAGGAGGAACGATCAATTACAGAGAATTCAACACCGGTAGTTCACTGCCCTCTGTAGGTTGGCTTTGGACATTTGAAGGAGGTAATCCAGGCACTTCAACATTGAGAGAACCCTCAATACAGTATCCAAACCCTGGGCTATTTAAAGCAACATGTATCAGTATTTTCAGTAACGGTGATAGAGACACAAACGAAGCCTACATTTTGGTTATTGATGGTACTTTATCCAATATTCCCATGCGCGACACAGTAGTATGCGCATCCCAAATCAATCTGACATTAAATGCTGGAAATCAGGCCGTTTTTAATCGATACATTTGGAGCAGTCCAAACGTTTCACTCGTACCCGGTGATACCTTACGAACATTAGCCATTAATAAAGAAGGAACCTATAAAGTACGTGTAGAAAATATTTGTGCGTTTTTGGAAAAAACCATCACCGTTAAAAAAGGAATCATCCCCAACTTGGAATTAGGACCCGATTTGTTTGTGTGCAGAAATATCGCACTCACTTTAGGCACATCCAACGATCCATCGTACACCTACACATGGACGCCAACTGGAGAAATAACGCCCAGCATAACAGCTAATATGGCAGGCAGTTATAGCTGCACAGCAACCAGCACAGACGGTTGTACTACCAACGATAAAATTAATCTGATTGACAGTTGTCCGCCCGTAATTTACGTTCCCAATGCATTCACTCCCAACGATGCAGCACCCAACGACGTTTTCACTCCTTATGTCGAAGGATTTAAAAGCATGAATATGCGCATTTATAATCGTTGGGGAGAAAAAGTATTTGAAACAGATGTGTTAAACGACGGATGGAATGGCATTTTCAATGGACAACCCGCTCAAGAAGGAGTGTATGTTGTATTGTTGGAGTTAGTTGGAAATGATACATTTAGACGCGTAGTTAAGAAAGATTTCCATTTATTGAGATAAAACCCATATTTTATTTAATCAAGTAAATAAAATAGACAAAGATACAACCACCACAACACCAATATGAATAGATTATTACTCCTTGTTTTTACATTACTTTTCGGGGGAAGCCTTTTCGGACAAGCCGTTAGTATTGTTAAAGCGAAAAAAGCCATCGAAGCCAAACAATTTGAAAAAGCAGTTAAAATCTGCGAAAAAGGAATTGAAAAAGATCGCTCCTTAACGGAATTGTTGTATATCCGAGCATGGGCAGAATTAGAAATGGCAAAAGATCCCAAATTTGCTTCGGAAATGAATTACACCAAGGCTTGTTTGAAATCCATCGACAAGGCCGAAATGAAAGACAAGGACAAAGAATTTAAAGAGGAGTATTCTTGGTTATATAAAAGTATTAGCGACCATTACTTATTGGAAGGATTGGAATACTACAGAAGGGATCAATTTTCAAAAGCCATTCCTGTATTTCAAACTTGTTTCGAGTTATCCAAAGACACCATTGCATACACGCATTTAGGATTGAGTTTTTTTGCAACCAACAATTTCAAAAGTGCATTTCCCGTTTTATTGACTGTATCGGAATGGATGCACGGAGCATGGGAACAAAATTCTTTGAAACATACCTACAACTTAAAAGTGTATCAAGAGTTGGCCAAGTATTATGCCGATAGAAACAACGAAGATAGTTCCATGATTTATATTGAATATGGATTAGATTTATTTCCAAACGATATCAAACTTACCCGTACAGCATTAACCGTTGTAAAAAATAAAATCGAAAAGCTGCGCAAAGAATTTGCATTGAATGCACAGCTTTTGAAGTGGGTTAATTATGGTTTAACCTACGATAAAAACGACTACTATTTCTTAGACTTACAAAATGACTATTATTTGCAGCGCTTGAATTACGTATTCGTAAGAAATGATCTGAAGACAGCTAAAGAAATAGATTCTGCATTCTTTGCCGATAAAAAAGCGTTGGCCATTAAAAATGCGAATCAGAAAAAGGATGTATTCTTAACCAAAGATAGCCTAGCGTTTATAAATGAATGTTTAAAATATTTCATGTCTAAAAACACCGAAAAAGGAATTGTTTATTTCTTCTACAAATGGTACCCATTAGTATATTCAACTCCTCAAATCAATGAAACTGGTCTTGAAACTATTTTAAACAACCCACCACAATCGGTAAGCAAACGACTCATCTTCGCGTTGATCAATCATTCCATTATTATGTATCCCAAAAATGCTAAGTTCCGAACTTACAAACAATCGATTTACAATAAATGGAAATCAGGGGATATCAATGAAACGGAATTTAAATATCTATTCAATTTGAATGACCAATTGCGTGCAGATTTTCCTAAAACTATTTTAGAATTGAATGCCGATAAAGAACGATTATTGGTTCGTGCGGTTGATACCTTTTTATTGAAAAAAGAAATGGAAATTACTTGGGGATATTACAACAAATTGAAGCGTGAATTTCCTAAAAACAACCGTTTGGACACATTTGGCAAAAAGATTGCATTGTTGGATTTTGAATTACGTTATAAGAACACTCGAATCTATAATCAAAAAGTGGGCAATGAAATGCGCGCATTAACTGGCTGGAATGGTATCTCAAAAAAGTGTGAATACGGAACCATGCCGGATTCTACTATTCAAAAAATTACGGATCGAATTAATTACTTCCGTCAATCAGCCGGAGTCAGAGATATTGTTACATACAATAAACAACAAGCTCAAAAATGTCAAGAAGCATCGGTTATGTACTCACCTGTTGGGGTTTTCACCAGAGAACCTACTCCAGAAACGCATTTATGTTACAGCCAAAATGCGGTAGAAGCTGCTATGTTTGGACAAGCTGTTAAGGACAACAATCCAGCCATTGCAGCCACGGTTTTGATGTCTGACGAAAAAAGTGAGGAATTGTACAATCGTCAGTATATTTTGGCACCGAATGCTAAATATTTTGGATTTGGAAGCAGTGAGAACAACAGTGTATTTTGGATGGTTCACCCCAATGATATTCTAATGGACAGTGCGTTTTACACCAAGAATTTCATTAGCTGGCCGCCACAAGGATATTGTCCAAAAATGTTCTTGTTTTCAAAATGGAGTTTTTCAATGGCAGGAGATTTAAGTAAAGCTACGGTGGAGATAAGTTCTAAAAGTTTGGATAAAATAAAATGTACGAATGTAAAAGTTGAGAAAGCACCTATGTTGCCTTTCAGTACGTTGGTATTTACTCCGCCTATTCGCAAGACAGAATTTGCCCTGATACCCGCGGGAGAAACTATATATGTTACCATAACCGTTAATCCAAAGAAGATCATTAAATACCAATTCACATTAATTGATCCCAAATAAAGATAAGTAGAATTGTGTGGCATTCATTGTCGTGAGATTAATGCGGCCACTCCAAATACTGAACTTGTATCTTGCAGATAATTTTTAGATAATTTATTCTTCATAATTGGATTTTGAATTAAAAAAGTATTATCTTTGCACTCTCGTTTGAGAAGAACATACGAGTCTGCACGCGTGGCGTAATTGGTAGCCGCACCAGACTTAGGATCTGGCGCCGCGAGGCGTGGGGGTTCGAGTCCCTCCGCGTGCACGAACTCAAAAAATGGAACTTCGGGTTCCATTTTTTGTTTAATAGCATTATTAATTCATACGACCGTGAATATCCGTTTAGAAAAACACAGCGATTTAGAAGCTACCGTAGTAGTTGAATTAGAAAAAAACGACTACACTGAAAAAGTTGAAGCACAACTAAAGAAAATCCAAAAATCGGCAAACATTAAAGGATTCCGTCCCGGAAAAGCTCCATTAGGAATGATCCAAAAAATGTATGGAAAATCCGTATTAGCCGATGAAATTCAAAACTTGGCTTCTGAAGCTTTAAATAATTATATTGAAACTGAAAAACTGGAAACTTTAGGTTATCCTATCGGATCAACTCGTATTGACAGTCAATTGGACATTGAAAATAGCGAAAATTTCAGCTTCGCATTTGATTTGGGGATGGCTCCTCAGTTCGAATTGAACTTGAATTCTAAAGACCAATTAGAAAACTTTGAAATTTCTGTTTCTGATAAAGAAGTAGACGAAGATATCGATTATGCTCGTAAACGTCACGCTAAATTAGAAGATGCTGAAGTATCGGATGAAGAAAGCATTGTTTATGCAGAGGTTACCGAATTAAGCGATAAAGGTGAAGCTTTAGAAGGTGGTGTCGAAAACAAGCCAGTGAGTTTTGTTCCTTCGATGATTGAAGATAAAAAGCTTCAAAAACAATTCGTGGGTGTTTCTAAAGATGCCATTGTTACTGGAGATGTTCGCAAATTGTTCAACGACAACGAAAGCGTTATCAGCAATGCTTTAGGTCTACCTAAAGAAGGCATCAATGACCTTTCTTCTAAATTTAGCATAAAGGTTACAGAAGTTAAGTCGCGTATTTTACCTGAATTAACAGAAGAATACTTCAAAGAAGTATTACCTGGTGAAGAAGCTCCTAAAAATGAAGAGGAATACCGCAACCGTGTTAAAACCAATTTAGAGCACTATTACAAGAACGAAGCTTCCTTGTGGTTGGATCATGAAATCGGACATTTAATTATGCAAAAGCATGATTTTAATTTACCCGATGAGTTTTTAAAACGTTGGTTAATAACTACTAAACCTGAACATTACAC
>CAYPYX010000016.1:36615-40748 GCA_964415065.1 uncultured Rhizobium sp. | reverse complement strand
GCTCCAAACGCTCCACGCTCTACCAATGGGTTAAACGATTGGTACTATCAAGCTCATTTAGGAGTTAGTTACGATATTACTGGTTTTTCTTTTAAAAAGAAGAAAGAGAATAAAGGCACGATTACTCCTGCATTCTAATAGTAAAGGTTGGCTTTAGATTAGAGAAATAAAGTCTAAACATATAAAATCTCAAAATCCTCAGTTGTGCATACAGTTGAGGATTTTTTGTTTTTTGTAGATTTTGAATATCATTAGAACTTGTATGTGTCGTTTGGGATATTAATGTCCAAAATCTAAAGTTGCCGGCTATATTAAAAGTAGCATTGAAAAGTTTTTGTTCCAAATTATCATCTGTGCAGCTTTGCGGAGACTGGATGCGATAATATAGATGATCCTGAATACTGAATAGTAGGCTGTAACCTCACCGAACCCATTTTTATTTGATTTTTTCGCTTATTCCATTCAATTTAACGAATACACGTATTAGCAATGTGGAGATACATTGAAATTTGATTAACTTTGCGTAAATTAAAATCCTTAGGAAATGGCCTTAGAAATAATTGTCCCCGCCCCCGGCGAATCAGTAAGTGAAGTTACCATATCAAATTGGTTAGTAAAAGAAGGAGATTGGGTTGAAATGGATGCCCCAATCGCTGAATTTGAGAGTGATAAAGCCACATTTGAAGTGAATGCCGAGAAAGCTGGGATAATTGAGAAATTGATCGGTAATGAAGGCGATACCATCGCTGTGAATACAGTAATTGCACTTATTAATACCGAAGCTGCAAGACCTGAAGGAATGTCTGAATCTGCAGCTCCATCAGCTGTTGCTCCTGCGGCTGCTCCCACGGCACAAGTGGAAAAGAAGAGTGCGGATTCCCCTAAAACTGAATCACCATCCCCCGAAAAAAAGAATCTAGAAGTTCCTTCAGATTTATCCATTTCGCCAGTTGCACTGCAACTTTTGCAAGAATACAATGTGAATCCTTCTTTGGTTCAAGGTTCTGGATCAAACGGTAAAATCACCAAGCTAGATGCGTTGGAAGCTATCGTAAAACTTGGGGGTGTAAAACAAGTAGGAGGTACCGGAAGTCGCGAAGCTCGTCGTGAAAAGATGACAAACCTTCGTAAAACGGTTTCTCGTAGATTAGTAGCCGCTAAAAATGAAACAGCCATGTTAACCACATTTAATGAGGTGAACATGAAGCCCATCATGGATTTACGTGGTGTTTATAAAAAGAAATTCGAAGAGAAATTTGGTGTGGGTTTAGGCTTTATGAGCTTTTTTACCCGTGCCGTTTGCATTGCTTTAAAAGATTGGCCAGCAGTTAATGCGAGTATCGAAGGTGAAGAAATTGTTTATCACGACTATTGTGATATTTCTATTGCCGTTAGTGCTCCAAAAGGTTTAGTGGTACCCGTTATTCGCAGTGCAGAAAATCTATCACTTGCAGAAATTGAAAGTGAAGTTAAGCGTTTGGCTACAAAAGCGAGAGATAATAAACTAACCATCGACGAAATGACCGGTGGTACTTTTACCATTACCAATGGCGGAGTGTTTGGATCAATGATGAGTACACCCATTATTAATCCTCCCCAAAGTGGTATTTTAGGAATGCACAATATCGTTGAAAGACCTGTGGTTGAAAATGGACAAATAGTTATACGTCCGATGATGTACTTAGCACTAAGTTACGATCACAGAATCATCGATGGTAGAGAAAGTGTGAGTTTCTTGGTTCGCGTTAAAAACCTATTGGAAAATCCTGAAATGCTTCTTGATGGTAAAAGACCAGAAGAGTCAGTTCTAGGACTTTAATGCATAATCACGATCACCACGACCACCATTTAGAAATGGGGAAGAAATTCCTACTGGGAATTTTATTGAATTTTATTTTTGTAATTGTAGAGCTATTCTATGGATGGTCTATTAACTCAATCTCTTTGTTAGCGGATGCATGGCATAATTTAAGTGATGTGGGTGGATTAATGATCAGTTGGTTTGCTTTTCAAATGGCCACAAAACAACCCACAAAAAACTATACTTATGGCTATAGCAAAGGTACGATTCTGGCTTCCTTAGCTAATTGTGTATTGTTGTTCCTCGCGGTATATTCTATGGGTTCTGAAGCTATAAATCGTTTTCAAGATCCCCATCATCCCGATGGAAATGTTGTAATGTTAGTAGCTGGTATTGGTGTAGTTATAAATACGCTTACCGCACTACTCTTTATGAAAAGCAATGAACTCAATAATCGAGCTGCATTCTTGCATATGGCGGCAGACGCATTAGTGAGTATAGCGGTTGTAATCGGAGGGGTAATTATGGTAAATGGCGGTCCCGATTGGGTAGATCCAGTTTTGGGATTAGGCATTTGTTTTGTGATTCTTTGGGGGACGTTTAATCTATTTAAAAGTACCATGCGATTAAGTTTAGACGGAGTGCCGGAAGGCTTGGATATCCTAAAAATCGAACAGGAGTTGAATCAAGTATCAGGGGTTTTGTCAATTGAAAATCTTCATATTTGGGCAATTAGCACCACCCGAAATGCATTTACAGCGACTGTTAATGTTAATTCTACAGATGTCGGTGAAATTGAAGTTATTAAATCTAAGATACGATCTATTCTTAAAAATTATCGAGTTCAACACACCACTTTAGAAACACAAGTTGTTCGATAGGCACTTTTGAAAATGTCGTTTTGATTTGCTAATTTCTTGTATGAAAAGGAAATTAGTGATTTCAGAAGATGTTTTACAACGTTTTTGGGATGTTAATAGAATAGGGAATTTGCCCCTAAAAACGGTTAGTGGTCAAACCATTCAAATTCGAAAATATGGATTGTGGAATCGGCTTCAGGGCCCTGATTTTTCAGGTGTTCAGCTTCAAATAGATTCGTTGTTATTTGCAGGTGATGTTGAGTTTCATTGGTGTACTTCGGATTGGGAAAAACACGGCCATTCCGCCGATGAAAAGTACAATAATGTGATTCTCCATGTAGTATGGACTCATGATCATGAAATCACTACGTTTAATGGAAATACCATTCCCGTTTTACAGTTGTCAGACTATTTCTATGAAAAAGATTTGCAAAAAATGCAACAATCTGTTTCTTCCGTATTACATCCTCAGATACATGAGAAAATTCTAAAATGCGAAGGAAATTCCATTATTAAGGATGAAGTAAGATGGACCTCTGTGGTTGAGGAACAATTTAGAAATGTGGTATTAAACAGGATACAATCTAAGATTTTAGAAGTTGAGCAAATGTCCAAAAACTTTAGAAATGATTGGGAGACTTTGGCATTTGTATATATAGGCAAATATTGGGTTGACAATCAAAATAGGATGGCAGCTGAAAGATTGCTTCATTCAATTCCGATTACCTTTGTTAAACGCAGCCCTTTGAAGGAGTTGCTCGCATATGCATGGATTTTGGGAGGATTTGAGCGGAAAGGTTCAGAGTTAATTGTTTCAGAGCAATTTGAAGATCAAATGAAGTTTTTAAGGAATAAATTTCAAATTGAATCACTTGATATTTCTTGGTATTTTGGAAAAATTAGACCACGCGGATGGGTGCAGAATCGACTGATTCAGTATTTTGTATGGTTACATGGTTTAGATGGTCAGTTGTCTGATGTTTTAGTAGATCGTTCATGGTGTTCTATTGAGCGCTTTATGATTGATTCACCTCATTTTAGTTATTTAGGTTCTAGGCTGGGTCTGAATGAACAACACGCTTCAAAAGTTATTGCCAATGCCATTATTCCGTTACAATTAGCATATTCAAAACATCGGGAAATTGGTTCTGTTGATATGAAACAATATTTGAGTTTTCTGAAAGAGCTTCCACCAGAAGACAATCGATTGGTGCGCAGTTACTCGTCTTATTTTAGACCTGTGAATTCCGCCTTTGATTCCCAAGCAATTATACATCAGGTGAATGATTTTTGTCGAAATGGTATTTGTTCAAAATGTAAGATCGGAGTTGCAATTTGTACTTAGAAAGTTCAAAGTGCAAGGATTTTGGAATTTATTGAGTTCCAATTGTAAGGCTGTTAGCTCTTGGAATTTGTACTTAGAAAGTTCAAAGTGCAATGATTTTGGAATTTATAGAGTTCCAAATGTAAGG